>JAGTSD010000119.1 GCA_018262135.1 Pseudomonadota bacterium
CCCCAGCGGCTCGCGCCTGCGCTTGCGGTACGCGCCAGGCGAACCGCCGGTGCTGGCGGTGAAGTTGCAGGAATTGTTTGGACTGGCCGATACGCCGTGCATCGCCGACGGGCGGATTCCGGTGACATTGCACCTGCTGTCGCCGGCGCAGCGGCCGATTCAGGTCACGCAGGATTTACGCGGCTTCTGGGAACGGACCTACGCCGAGGTCAAAAAGGAGTTGAAGGGCCGCTATCCCAAGCATCCCTGGCCCGACGATCCGTGGACCGCCACGCCGACTCAGCGCGCCAAGCCGGTCCGAAAAACCTGATGGGCACAGAATCGTTGCTGGATCAGCGATGAAATGGAAATCATCCGTTAGGCCCGCGACTTCCAGTAACCGGGCCGGCGCTTTAGATGCATGATGGCAATCACGTCCACACGATCCTTGCTAGCGCGGTAGATGACGCCGTAAGGGAAACGCATGATTCGGCACTTTCTTATATTGTCTCCAATACAACGATAAAGAAGTGGATTTCTTCTAATACGGCAAATAGTGTCGTTTAATGCTTCCAGGAAACGTACTTCAAGACCAAGCTGTTGCTCTTTATAAAAGGCAGCAACATAGTCGGCTTCCGCAAGCGCTTCTGGATGAAACCAGCACGGCTTCATAAGTATTTTTTCTGAAGCTGGTCAAAAGCATCCTCAGCCGTAATCAGTTGAACTTGGGCTTCATCTATTTCATGGCAGCGATGATGAATTTCTTTAATCCAATCGTCCGATACCGGAAAATCTTCTTCGTAATCCAAACTCTGCAAAAGTACCTCCGCCAAATAGGCCCTGGAGGTTGAAGGTAACTTGAGTGCTCTTTCAGCAATATTCTTGATTTCGGCCTGCATGATCCGCTCTCCAATCCGTGATCTGGGGATGAATTTGCCTGAACAACCAAGCGTGCAAACAAATTCATCCCTTTTTGAAAATACTCTAACTACATATTTCTGCGATACTGCCCGCCGACTTCAAACAGCGCCGTCGTAATCTGGCCCAGCGAGCAGCAGCGCACTGCGTCCACCAGCACCGCGAACAGGTTCTCGTTTTGGATGGCGGCCTGTTTCAACCGCGCCAGCATCGGGCCGCTGTCCTTGCGGTTGCGTTCCTGGAAGTCTCGCAAACGCCGCAACTGGCTCTGTTTCTCCTCCTCGGTCGAGCGGGCCAGTTCGATCTTCACGTCCTCATGCTTGGCGTGCGGGTTGCGGAAGGTATTGACGCCGATGATCGGCAACGAACCATCGTGCTTGAGGGTCTCGTAATACAGCGATTCCTCCTGAATCTTGCCGCGCTGGTAGCCGGTCTCCATCGCCCCCAGCACCCCACCGCGCTCGCTGATCCGCTCGAATTCCTGCAACACTGCCTCTTCCACCAGATCGGTCAGCTCCTCGATGATGAACGCGCCCTGGTTGGGGTTCTCGTTCTTCGCCAGACCCCATTCCTTGTTGATGATCAACTGCACCGCCATCGCCCGCCGCACCGATTGCTCGGTCGGGGTGGTGATCGCCTCGTCGTAAGCATTGGTGTGCAGCGAATTGCAGTTGTCGTAAATGGCGATCAGCGCCTGCAGAGTCGTGCGGATGTCGTTGAAATCCATTTCCTGGGCGTGCAGCGAACGGCCCGAGGTCTGAATGTGGTATTTCAGCTTCTGGCTGCGCTCGTTCGCGCCGTACTTGTAGCGCATCGCCGTGGCCCAGATCCGCCGCGCCACCCGGCCCATCACCGAATATTCCGGGTCCATGCCGTTGCTGAAGAAGAACGACAGGTTCTGCGCGAAATCGTCGATGTGCATTCCGCGTGCTAAATAAGCCTCGACATAAGTGAAGCCATTGGCGAGCGTGAAGGCCAGTTGCGAAATCGGATTGGCGCCGGCTTCGGCGATGTGATAGCCGGAAATGGAGACCGAATAGAAATTCTTGACGCCGTGATGGACGAAGTACTCCTGAATGTCGCCCATCATCTTCAGTGCGAACTCGGTGGAGAAGATGCAGGTATTCTGCCCCTGGTCTTCCTTGAGGATGTCGGCCTGCACCGTGCCGCGCACGTTTTCCAGCACCCATTCCTTGATTTTCTCGATCTCGTCGTCGGTCGGCGGGCGGTGGTTGTCGCGCTCGAACTTCTCGATCTGCTGATCGAAGGCGGTGTTGAAGAACATCGCCAGGATGATCGGGGCTGGCCCGTTGATGGTCATGGAAATCGACGTGGTGGGGCAACACACATCGAACCCCGAATACAGCACCTTCAGATCGTCCAGCGTGGCGATGGACACGCCAGAATTGCCGACCTTGCCGTAGATGTCCGGGCGCTCGTCGGGGTCGCAGCCGTACAGCGTCACCGAGTCGAAGGCGGTGGACAGCCGGGTGGCCTCGGCGTGCTCGGACAGCTTCTTGAAGCGGCGGTTGGTGCGGAACGGGTCACCCTCGCCGGCGAACATCCGGGTCGGGTCCTCGTTCTCCCGCTTGAAGGCGAACACGCCGGCAGTGTACGGGAAGCTGCCCGGCAGATTCTCTTCCATCATCCAGCGCAGCAGTTCGCCGTGCTCTTCGAAGCGCGGCAGCGCCACCTTGGGAATGCGGGAGCCGGACAGCGAACGGCTGGTGAGTTTGGTGCGGATTTCCTTGTCGCGGATTTTCACCACGTACTCGTCGCCGCTGTAGCTTTCCTTTACCTGCGGCCACATGTCCACCAGCTTGCGGGCGTGCGGGTCAACCTGCCCCTCCACCCGCTCCAGCAGCGGCTCCAGATCCGTCACGGACTTGCCCTCGGCTTCCAGCAGGCCCATGACCGCCCGCAGTTGCTGGCGCTGGCGAATCAGCTTCACCTGCTCGTTCACCTGCTGGTGATAGCCGCGTGCGGTGTCAGCGATTTCGGCCAGGTAGCGGGCGCGGGCCGCCGGCACGATCACCGTCTTGCCGGTGGACGCCTTGCCGGAAACGGGCGCCAGCCGGCCGCTTTCCAGCTTCAGGCCCTTGTCCCGCAACAGCCCGGTCACGCCGTGATAGAGCGCGGTCAGGCCATCGTCGTTGAAGCGGGCGGCGATGGTGCCGTAGACCAGCATCTCCTCGGGCGACTGACTGAAGGCCTTGTGATTGCGCTGCACCTGCTTGCGCACGTCGCGCAGCGCGTCCTCGGCGCCTTTGCGGTCGAATTTGTTGATCGCCACCGCATCGGCGAAATCCAGCATGTCGATCTTTTCCAACTGCGACGCCGCGCCGAATTCCGGGGTCATCACGTACAGCGACCGGTCCACCAGCGGCACGATGGCGGCGTCGCCCTGACCGATGCCGGAAGTTTCAACGATCAGCAGGTCGAAGCCGGCCAGCTTGCAAGCGGCCAGAATGTCGCCCAGGGTTTCCGGGACTTCGCTGCCGGCGGCGCGGGTCGCCAGCGAGCGCATGTACAGATTGGGGCCGGCGATGGCGTTCATGCGGATGCGGTCGCCCAGCAGCGCGCCGCCGGTCTTGCGCCGCGACGGGTCGGCGGCGACGACGGCGATTTTCAGCCGGTCGTCCTGATCCAGCCGGAACCGCCGCACCAGTTCGTCGGTCAGCGACGATTTGCCGGAACCGCCGGTGCCAGTGATGCCGAGCACGGGCACGGCGCAGGTTTTGGCCTCGGTGAGGATTTGCTGGCGCAGTTGGGACCCGACGGCGTGGTTTTCCAGCGCGGTGATCAACCGGGACAGCGCCCGCCAGTCGCCGGCCTTGATCTCGTCCAGAGTCTTGGGCGCGTACTCGCTGGGATCGGTATCGCAGATCGCCAGCATGTGATCAATCATGCCCTGCAAGCCCATGGCCTGGCCGTCTTCCGGCGAGAAGATGCGGGTCACGCCGTAGTCGTGCAGCTCGCGGATTTCCTCGGGCACGATGACGCCGCCGCCGCCGCCGAACACCTTGATATTGTCGCCGCCACGCGCGCGCAGCAGATCAATCATATACTTGAAGAATTCGACGTGACCGCCCTGATAGGAACTCACGGCGATGCCCTGGGCGTCTTCCTGCAGAGCGGCGTTGACGATTTCCTCCACCGAGCGGTTGTGGCCGAGGTGGATGACTTCCGCGCCGCTGGCCTGGAGGATGCGGCGCATGATGTTGATGGAGGCGTCGTGACCATCGAACAGACTGGCGGCGGTGACGAAACGGATCTTGTGTTTGGGCTTGAGCTTGTCAACGCCGGGCATGGGGGATTTGAACTGGCTGACGACCGCGGACATGAAGGGAATCTCCTCGGGGGTTGTTATGCGCTTAATGATACCGCTTTTACGAGGGCGCTGGCGGCGCGGCGGCGGGAGGGTCGCGCTACACTATGCCAAATAATCGCTAACCCCCGGCACGATGAAAACCGACAATTTATTCCCTCCTGTAAATTTTCCTGTGATGGCGCGAGCGGACAGCGCGGGGCCAGGGCGTCGAATTCATCCAACCCCTTGATCTGGATAATCAATATTTGTTATCCACCCACACCCTGATGCGTGCATACTTGGATTGCAATGTGGTTAAACGCAAGATGGAGATCGAACCGGAGGTTTTGACCGACGCCCTCGGCGTCCGCCACCCGCCCGTCACCGCGCCTGCTCGCATCGTCTCGCTGGTGCCCAGCATCACCGAACTGCTGTTCGCGCTGGGACTGGAACAACAGATCGTGGGGCGTACCCACTATTGCATTCATCCCCAGCCAGCAATTGCGGCTATCCCCAGCGTCGGCGGCACCAAGAAGATCAGATATGCCCGGTTGCGCGCGCTGCAACCCACCCACGTCATTCTCAACGTGGACGAAAACCCGCGCGAACTGGCAGAACGGCTGATGGCCGACGGGCTACAGGTGATCGTCACCCATCCGCTGGCTCCAGAAGACAATATCCCGCTTTATCGGCTGATCGGTGGCATTTTCAACCGTGTGGCGGAGGCGGAGAACCTGGCAACCCAGTTCGAGCAGGTCCTGGCGGCATTGCGGCAGGTCGCCTGGCCCCGGCGGCGGGTGCTGTATTTGATCTGGCGCGAGCCGTGGATGGGCGTCAGCCGGGATACCTACATCGCCCGTATGTTAGCGCTGGTGGGATGGGAGACGCTGCCGGCGGAATCGGAGACGCGCTATCCGACTTTGGCCATGGATCGTTCGCTGCTGGATGCCGCCGATCTGATCCTGTTCAGCAGCGAGCCGTATCGGTTCCAGCCGGCGGATTTGCAAGCTTTCGCCCGGGATTACGCCTGCCCGCTGGAAAAATTGCGGCTGATTGACGGGGAAATGACCTCTTGGTACGGCAGCCGGGCGATTCAGGGGTTGCGCTATCTGGGTCAATTCGCCCGCGAGGTTGCTACGTCTTCTGACTGATAGCGGATCGAATTTTCATGCGCTGCCGCTGTTGCCCAGCAGACGGCGGATCACCACCCCCGCCAGCATCACCCCGAACAGCGCCGGCAGGTAGGAAATCGTGCCGTTCACCGCGCGGGGCCGGCCCGGCGTGTCGCCACCGACCGGTTGATGGGGCAGGGGAGGGCGGCGCGGTTCGTCGCTGTAGACCACCGGGTAATTCAGCGGCGCGTTCAGTTCCCGCAACTTGTGCCGCAACTCCCGCGCCAGCGGACACACCTGGGTCTGATTCAATTGCGCCACCCGCACCCGGCTGACGTCCAGACAGTTGCCCGCGCCAAGCGCCGAAATCACCGGCACGCCCTGACGATGGCAGGCCGCCACCAGCGCCGCCTTGCAGGCGATGCTATCAATACAGTCAGCGACAAAGTCATAAGCTGGTTGACTCCCCTCTCCTCTGGTGGGAGAGGGGTCGGGGGTGAGGGGGGCGACCAGCGCCCCCGCCGCTTCCGGCTGGAGAAACTCGCCGATCAGAGTCAGTTCGATAGTGGGATCAATGTCGCGCAACCGGTCGGCCATCACCGCGATCTTGGGTCGGCCCAGGGTGGAATGCAGCGCCAGCAGTTGCCGGTTGAGATTGGACGGGGAGACGACATCGTGATCCAGCAGGGTCAGCCGGCCAACGCCAGCCCGGCCCAGCGCTTCGGCAGCGTAACCCCCAACCCCGCCCAGCCCGGCCACCAGCACATGCGCCGCCCGCAACCGGGCCAGACCCTCGGCCCCAATCAGAATTTCAGTCCGGGCGTGCGGATGCGACATCGGGCAGCCTGAACAGCCGGCGGGCGTTTGCACTGGTAGCGGCGGCGATTTCCGCCGGATCGGCGTTGCGCAGTTCGGCGATGCAGGCCAGCACCTCCGCCAGATACGCCGGCTCGTTGCGCTGGCCGGGGTGCGTGCTCAGGGGCTGGTCGGGCGCGTCAGTTTCCAGCAGGAACCCGTCCAGCGGCAGGATTTTCATCAAGCCGCGTAGCCGTGTCGCCTTCGGGTAGGTCAGCGGCCCGCCGAAACTGAGCAGGATACCCAGGTCCAGCAACCGCCGGGCCTGATCGGCGCTGCCGGAAAAGCTGTGCACCATGCCGCGCACCCCGGCGAACCGGCGCACCAGTTTGATCACGCGATCCACTGCATGGCGGGCGTGAATCACCACCGGCAGATCGTGGCGGCGGGCCAGCCGCAACTGCCCGGCGAAGTACTCCGCCTGAAGGTCGGGATCGAGGTCCGGTAAATAGCCATCCAGCCCGCACTCGCCGATGGCCACCGGTCGTTCCCGCGTCAGCCAGTTGGCCAGGTCGTCGAGGTGCTCCGGGCGATGTTCCGCCAGCCAGACCGGGTGCAGGCCGTAGCTGGGATACAGCCCCGGATAGCTGGCCGCGACCACCTTGAGCTTCGGCCAGAGCCGGGCGCTGACCGCTGCCAGTACCTGTGCTTCCATGCCGGCGGCGCGCGCTCGTTCATAGGCGGCATCGCGGTCGGCGTCGAAACTGGCATCGTCGAAGTGGTTGTGACTATCAATCAGCGCGAGCATCGGCGCAGCGCGTCAGGCGATCACGATTTGGACGTTGGCGGTACGGCCAAACACCGAGGACGGGGTGATGCCGAACATGTTGCGAAACGCCCGGCTGAAGTGCGAGGAATCGGCGAAACCGGCGCCCAGCGCCGCGTCGGTGAGGGTATCGCCCTTGGCGACCAGCGCGGCCACCACCCGCATTCGGTGCCATTGCCGGAAGCGACGGATCGGCACACCGACCTCTTCCTTGAACAGATGCACCAGCCGGGTCGGCGACAGGTTCACGTACTCGGCCAGTTCGGTCATCGAGTAGCTGTGGGTCAGATCTTCCTTCATCAGCCGGATCACCCGTTGAATCCGGTGATCCAGCGGTTGCTGGCGTTCCTCGGCAGCGGGCTTGGGAATGATCAGGCGGTCAACCAGATCATGAATCGTGGCGGCGTCGGGCTGGCGCTCCCAGGCATCGCGCAGCGCCGCCAGCACCTCGGCTTCATGGGCGAGGTGGTACAGACATTGCCACTCGCCCTCGAGCATGGCGTTCTGGATCGCCGAATAGTCGGGACTTTCCGGCTCGAGGAACAGAATCGCCATGATGGCGCCGCCAAGCTGAAGTTCATTGAGACAGCCGGGCGGAACCAGCACGCTCCAACACTCCTGCCAGACATTGCTTTCGCTCTCCAGGAGGCGAAACGGTTTGTCAATGCCCAGACAGAGCGCCGCTGACCCCAGCCGATGTTCGGAGATATCCGGCAGGTGACCGATGAAAAGACCGTGATTTTGCCAAACGTATAGCTTGTTCAAGGTCTTGCCTTTCTAGTAGGGGAACGGGACCGGATCGCGAAACGGGCAAGCCGGGTCAGGGTAACGCTCCCGGCTAAAGTTCAGCCAGGAACAGTCGTTCATTCATTCATTCATGAAAGTGTAATGCTCTCCCGAGGCGCTAGCCAGTTTCAACAAATCGTTGCCATTTTCTACAAGCCCGGCCTTGATGAAGCGATTAGGCTTGGAAATCCGCGACTTCCGTCACTTTGCGAACATTTTCCGGCTCGGGGCCGGGCAATAAGGATCTGGAGCCATGTACGACATCATCATCGTGGGCGCGGGTTCGGCCGGCTGCGTGCTGGCCAACCGGCTGTCCGCCGACCCGAACCGACAGGTCTGCCTGTTGGAGGCGGGTCCCGAGGATACCAGCCCGTGGATTCACATGCCGGCAGGCATGATCTTCATCATGCGCGGCAAGACGCTGAACTGGGCCTATCAGACCGAACCGCAACCGTACCTGCACAACCGCCGAATGTTCTGGCCGCGCGGCAAGACCCTGGGCGGCAGCAGTTCCAGCAACGCCATGGTCTATACCCGCGGCCATCGCTGGGATTACGACCACTGGGCGGAGCTGGGCAACCAGGGTTGGGGTTACGCGGATCTGTTGCCGCTGTTCAAGCGGGCGCAGAACCAGGAGCGCGGCCCGTCGGAGTATCACGGCGTCGGTGGGCCGCTCAACGTCGCCGATCCGCGCCAGCGCGGCGAGATCTCCGAAGTGTTCGTCCGCGCCGCCGGCGAGGCCGGCTATCCGCTCAGCGACGATTTCAATGGCGCCGAACAGGAAGGGGTCGGCTTCTATCAGTTGACGCAGAAGGATGGCCGGCGGTGCAGCAGCGCCCGGGCCTATCTGCATCCGGTGCGCGCGCGGCCCAACCTGACCGTGATCACCCGCGCCCTGGCCAGCCGAGTGCTGTTCGAGGGCCAGCGGGCGGTGGGCGTGACCTACCGCGACCAGGCCGGCCAGACGGTGGAATTGAAGGCGCGGCGCGAAGTCATCCTGTCCGGCGGGGCCATCAACTCGCCGCAACTGCTGTTGCTGTCCGGGGTCGGGCCGCGTGTTGAACTGGCCAAACTCGGGATTCCCGTGGTGCATGATTTGCCGGGCGTTGGCCAGAACTTGCAGGACCATCTGGACATCGTCATCGCCCACCGCGAATGCCGGCAGGCTTCCTACGGCATCGCGCTGTCGTTCCTGCCGAGCCTGGTCAAGGGGATCGTGGACTACAACCGCCACCGGCGCGGCCTCCTGACCAGCAACATGGCCGAGGCCGGCGGCTTCGTCAAATCCGATTCCGCGCAGCCGCGACCCAATCTGCAATTCCACCTGACTGCGACCATTCTCGATGATCATGGCCGGCATCTCTGGTACGGTTACGGCTACTCGCTGCACGTGTGCGACCTGCGACCCAAGAGTCGCGGTTATCTGACCCTGAAAAGCGCCGATCCAACGATTCCGCCGTTCATCCAGCCTAATTACCTGGAGCATCCGGACGATCTGGAAACCCTGTTGGCGGGGACCAAGGTCTGTCGAAAAATTCTGGCGGCACGGGCGTTCGACGGTTATCGGGGTGAGGAACTGTTCCCCGGCGCGGCGGTGCAAACTGACGACGAGCTACGGGAATTCATTCGCCGCCGGGCTGAAACCATTTATCACCCGGTTGGGACCTGCAAGATGGGCCACGATCCCATGGCGGTGGTAGACGATCATCTGCGGGTGCATGGCCTGACGGGATTGCGGGTGGTGGACGCTTCGATCATGCCAACCCTGCTAGGGGGCAACACCAACGCGCCGACCATCGTCATCGCTGAAAAAGCGTCGGACCTGATTCTGGCCGAGTCGGGCTAAGCGACTGCCCTCATTCGCCCTTGCCCCGCACCGCGAGCACTTTCATCCGGACCGGGTCGAACAGGCTGGATTGGATCAATTCGGCGGTGGCGATGGCGAAGTTGAGGTTCTGGCCTTTCTTGAGGCCCATGGTGGTAATGCCGATCACGCTGCCGTCCCGCAGAATGACGGGTCCGCCGCTGTTGCCCGGACTGATCGGCGCAGAAATCTGGAAATAGCGGACGCCGTCAATTTCGCGCAATCCGCTGATCACGCCAGTGGAGAAAGTTCCTTCCAGGCCGTAGGGATTGCCGATCACGAACACGTCCAGGCCGATCAGCTCCTGGTTGTAGGTGCCATTGAGCGCGAAGCTTTCCGCGCGGTTCAGCGCGGTCGTTAACAACGCCAGATCCGGTTCCCTGCTGCGCTTGCTGACGCGGGCGACCGACTCGCGCTCCCCGCATTTGACTGCCAGGTTATCGGCGTTCTCGATAACGTGGTTGTTGGTGATGACCAGCCCATCGTCCGAGACTAGAAGGCCACTGCCCAAATTGGCAGTCTTGCCGTTGCGAAAGGTAACGATCAAACAGGTGCGGGGAATACTGCTCCGGTAAATCTGCTGGCCGGGCTTATCGTCGGTCGCCACCGGCATCGAGCGGGAACCGGCAGTGGGTGTGGCAGTGTCCCTGGGTTTCACCAGGCTGGCCAGGCCCCGCTGCAGAGAATCAAGCAGGACGCCGCTGGCGGCTGGGGGCGGGGCGCTGGGGGCGGCGGTGGCGGGATCGGTTGCCGGCGTGGGGGGTGCGGCTGGGGGCGGGGCGCTGGGGGCGCTGGGGGCAGCGGTGGTGGGATCGGCTGCCGGCGTGGGTGGCGCGGCGGCGGACGAGGCCGAAACTGGCGTCAGTTGCACCGGCTGCAATGCATGTTGGGCGCCAGCGCG
>JAGTSD010000120.1 GCA_018262135.1 Pseudomonadota bacterium
CCTGGGCGCGCACCCGCACGAGGCCGATGGCGTCGCCGGCGTGCTGTTCGCGGTCTGGGCGCCCAGCGCCGAACGGGTCAGCGTGGTCGGCAATTTCAACCGCTGGGATGGCCGGGTCCATTCGATGCGGGTGCGCGGCGGCAGCGGCGTCTGGGAACTGTTTATCCCCAATCTGTGCCCCGGCGATCTGTACAAGTTCGAAATCCGCAACCGCAACAGCGGGGCGATCTTTCTGAAATCTGATCCCTACGGCCAGCAATTCGAAATGCGGCCGAGCACCGCCACCATCGTCCCCAAACCCGATGCCTATGCCTGGCGCGATGGCCAGTGGCTGGACCAGCGCAAAGCATCCGACTGGCTGCACCGGCCGATGTCCATCTACGAAGTCCATCTCGGCTCGTGGCGGCGCGGTCCCGAAGGGGAATTCCTGAATTACCGGGACGTGGCCAGCCAACTGGTGGACTACGTCAAGGAGATGGGCTTCAGCCACATCGAACTGCTGCCGATCACCGAGCACCCCTTCGACGCCTCCTGGGGTTACCAAACCAGCGGTTACTACGCGCCGACCAGTCGCTTCGGCACCCCGGACGATTTTCGCTACTTCATTGATTACTGCCACCAGCACGGTATCGGCGTGATTCTCGACTGGGTGCCGGCGCACTTCCCCAAGGATGTTTCCGGCCTGGCCCGGTTCGACGGCGAGGCACTGTACGAACATGCCGACCCCCGCATGGGCGAGCATCTCGACTGGGGCACGCTGATCTTCAACTATGGCCGCTATGAGGTGAAAAACTTCCTGCTGTCCAGCGCCCTGTACTGGATCGAGGAGTTCCATCTCGACGGCCTGCGGGTGGACGCGGTCGCCTCGATGCTGTATCTGGACTACTCGCGCAAGGAAGGCGAGTGGATTCCCAACAAGTACGGCGGGCGCGAGAACCTGGAAGCCATTGATTTCATGCGCGAACTCAATACGGTGGTGCATAGCGAGCATCCCGGTGCGATGGTGATCGCCGAGGAATCCACCTCCTGGCCGCAGGTGACCCGCCCGACTTATCTGGGCGGCCTGGGCTTCAGCATGAAATGGAACATGGGCTGGATGAACGATACCCTGCGCTACATGGCGCAGAACCCGATCCATCGCAAATACCACCACGACCTGCTGACCTTCAGCATGCTGTACTGTTTCACCGAGAATTTCATGCTGCCGTTCTCGCACGACGAGGTGGTGCATGGCAAAGGCTCGATGACCAACAAGATGCCGGGCGACGAATGGCAGCGGTTCGCCAATCTGCGGCTGCTCTATCTGTACATGTTCACCCATCCCGGCAAGAAACTGCTGTTCATGGGCACCGAATTCGGGCAGGGCACCGAATGGAACAGCGCCACGACCCTGGACTGGTACGTGCTCCAGTACGATTTTCATCAGGGGATGCAGCAACTGGTCAAGGATTTGAACCGGCTCTATCACGACAGCCCGGAACTGTACCATTACGAATTCGAGTGGCAGGGCTTTTCCTGGATCGATTGCCACGACGCCGATCAGTCCATCCTCAGCTACCTGCGCAAGAAGGACGACGACTTCCTGGCGGTGGTGGTCAACTTCACCCCGGTGCCGCGCCACGGCTACCGGATCGGGGTACCCCGAGCGGGGCGCTATACGGAAGTCCTCAATTCGGATTCGCACTTTTATGGCGGCAGCGGAGTCGGCAATGGCGGGGTCGAACTGATCGCGGAAGAACAGCCCTGGATGGAACACCCCTACTCGATTGTCATTACCGTGCCGCCGCTGGGGGGGCTGGTGCTCAAACCGGAACCCCTGCCGGAACCGGTCGCTGCCGCTGAAGAGGAGCCGCTGGCCGCCGAAACCCCAGCAGCAGCGACGCCGGCGGCTGCAACTGCGGTCGCGGCCAAACCGGCGCCGGTGAAAAAGGAAGAGGAACTGGCTCAACCGGAATAAGGGGGCTGGTCTGAGCTTGGTAATCCTCCGAGGTGCGGGTTTCAATCCGCACCTCGGATCGATTTAGACGTAACCGCCGGCGATCAACTCGGAAACGATGAGCTTCTGGATCATCTTGTCCTTCTGGCCAGTCGGCTGATCCAGCTTGAGGCGGGCCAGATAACGCAGGGCTCCGGCCGGCGGCGATCCCACCGTTATCGCCTTGACGATGGTCTTCATCAAATCGCCCTTGGTCGCCAACCGCGACTTGAGGCCCTTGAGCACCCGCCCCAGGATGATTTCCTCCTCGGTAAAGTCGGTCCCGAGCGGGAAATCCGGGCACAGCCCCATCTTTTTGAATTTGCCCAGCCGCGCCTGAATCCGTCCCGGCGTATTGTAGCGATGCCGCTCCGGGATCTCGTAATCCTGGGCAATCTTGCCGGATTGCTTGGCTTTTTCCAGCAGTTCCGGCTGAAAGCGCGAATCAGCGATATTCAGCAAGGCGGTGATGACCTCCCGGTCGGAACGGCCGCGCAGCTCGGCGATGCCGTATTCGGTCACCACGATATCGCGCAAATGGCGCGGGATGGTGGTATGACCGTAGTTCCAGACGATGTTCGAACTTACGTTCAATCCACTCTCGCGGGTGCTGCGCAACATCAGGATGGAGCGGGCGTCCGGCATCTCGTGGGCCATCGCCACGAAGTTGTACTGACCGCCCACGCCGCTGATGACCTGGCCGTTCTCGAGACCGTCGGATACCGCCGCGCCCAGCAGCGTCACCATGATAGTGGTGTTGATGAAGCGGGCGTCCCGCCGCTGCAGCATGGCCAGTTCCTCGTGGCCGTACAACTGGTTGGTGCGCTTCACCGCAGTCATACAGATTTGCCGGCCGTTGGCCTCGGGCAGGGAGCGCAGCGCCTCGTAGAAACTGTTCGGCCCCATGAAGAAACCGCCGTGCATCACGATGCCGCCCTTGAGGCGGTCGCCGAGCCCATGCCCGACTACTGCCGCCCAGGTTTCCGGCTGGTTCAGATCGGCGGGAACCCGCGTGGTGCCACCGATGAACAAATCACCGTCCGCGATGCAGACCCGGTCACTGAAAATCCCGAACCGGCGCAGAAATTCGACCTCTTTTTCGCCCAGGCGAGCGGGAATCACCCCCCGCTCCAGCAACGTCCGCAGGGTACGCTCGTCCACCGCCTCGGCGATCGCCCCTTCATTGAGCAGGCGTTGCAATGGAATGCTGTCGTAGACCCGACGTTTCAGGATGCCGTCCTGGTAAAGATACAGGAAGCCATTGACGAACATCTCGCTGGAGCCATACAGCCCCTGTTCGAACGGCCCGACGCCGCCGACCCGTCCGACCAGGTCGCCGTAATGCTCCAGAATCCGCATCTCGGCCAGCATCTGCTGGTAGAGGGGGTTCTGCCGGTGCCGCAATTGACAGAAATAAACGATAGCGTCGCTCAGGCAACCGATGCCGATCTGCAGGGTGCCGCCGTCGCGGATCAGGGTGCTGGCTTGCAGGCCGAGCATATAGTCCGCGTTATCCACCGACATGTTGGGCGCCCCGAATTGCTGGAAGTCGTAGCGGGGATGATCGAGCACCAGGTCGAAAACCTCCGGCCGGACCATGGCGTCGTTGTACATAAAGGGCATCTCGCGATTGACCTGGGCGACCAGGATAAGCTGCTGGCCTCGGCGGCGCACGGCCTCGATCATCGGAAAAAAATCCAGGGTAATTTCCGGATTGCTGCCCAGACTCAACCAGCCTTCGCCATCCACTTCGCGCTTGGCGACCTGCTGCGCCCATACGTTGACGCCGTTGTCGAGCGCATCCCGGACAACATGGGTATAGTTGCTGCTGATGTAGTTCTGCTGCTGCATCGGCACATTCAGGTAGCCGCCGGGCTTCAAAAAGAATTCGGCAATCTCGATGTTGGGCGGCACCTGACCCTTGCGTAAATCCAACGCGTACTCCAGATTGGGGTAATTACCGAACACCCGTTCGATGAAGGGTTCCAGAAACCGCTGTTCCAGATCGCTGGACCCCTTGGGCGTTTCAAGGGTGATCGCGGTGAGGATCTTTAACCGCAGGTCCGGATTCGTCTTCACCCGCCGGTAGAGGGCGTTCACCAGTGGATTGGGCTTGCCGATCCCCAAGGGGATACCGAGCACGATTCGCTGGCCTACCCGGGCGATGATCTCATCGACGCAGCGCTCGACATCCTCAAAATAAGACGGGCTTGGTTGTGGCATGATCCGATCTCTCCCGGCCGGTTGATTGATAGTGCGGAATTATAGCAGCTATCCCGACCCTGGCCCGTGACGCAACGCCGGTCAAGCGATTACACTACAGGCTGTTTTGATCGCCGCGTCACGCGGAACCTTACGCCGAAGGAGGATTGCCGATGTCAGACAACAACCCGCTGGAAACCAACAAGGCCCTGGTCCAGCGCAATTTCGAGGTCATCTGGAGTCAGTGCAATCTGGACGTCGCGGATGAAATCCTCGCACCCGAGTACGTCGGCCATATCGCCGCCCTGCCGGATGTGGTGCGCGGCATCGAGGCATTCAAGCAAGTCATCATGCTCTTTCATTTGTCCGCTCCCGATATCCGCTTTGAAATTCAGGATCAACTCGCCGAAGGCAACAAGGTCGCTACGCGCTGGGTCGGCCGCGGCACCCACAAGGGCGAATTCATGGGCATCGCGCCCAGCGGCCAGCGGCTCTCAGTGACGGGCATGAGCTTCCATCGCATCGAAAACGGCCGCATTCAGGAATCCTGGGACGACTGGGATGCTCTCAGCATGTTGCAAAGCATGACCGAGGATGTCTTTCAGCCGCTGTCCATGCGGATGTGAGCGGCCCGGAGCCCGACCCACATCCGTATGAGCCCTGCTTCCGCGTTTCGCCCGGCCTGGTGGCTGCCCGGCCCACACGCCCAGACGCTGTGGCCGGTGCTGTTCCGGCGGCGCCCGCGCTTGTCGCTGCGTCGGGAGCGGCTGGAACTGCCCGATGGCGATTTTCTGGATCTGGACTGGACCCCCGGCGAGCACGGCCCCATCGTCCTCGTCCTGCACGGTCTGGAAGGTTCCAGCGATTCCCACTATGCGCGCGGCCTGCTGGCGGCCTTGGTCCGCCATGGCTGGCGCGGCGTGGTGATGCACTTTCGCGGGTGTGGCGGTCAGCCCAACCGGCTGGCGCGGCGTTATTGCGCGGCCGATACCGCCGACATGGCTTACGTGGCGAACTGGCTGCGGCGGCGGGAACCGGATGCGCCCCTGGCGGCGGTCGGCTATTCGCTGGGCGGCAACGCGCTGCTCAAGTGGCTGGGAGAAGGGGGCGCCGATCTTCCCTTGCGCGCCGCCGTCGCAGTCTCCATTCCGTTCCTGCTCGACGACACCGCACGGCGGTTGCAACAGGGCCTTTCACGGCTTTATCAGCTTCATCTGCTGCGGGCACTGAAGCGCGGTTATCGCGCCAAGTTCCGCCACCGCTCCGATGGTCCGATCCCACTGGCCGAACTGGCGACGATCCGGGATTTTTACGGCTTCGATGATCGGATCACCGCGCCCCTGCACGGCTACGCCGGGGTCCACGACTACTATGCCCGCGCCAGTTGCCGTCCCGACCTGCGGCGGATTCGAACCCCAACCCTGATCCTGCACGCCCTGGACGATCCGTTCATGTGGCCGGAGACGGCGCCGGCCGCGAGCGAACTGTCACCCAGCGTCCGGCTGGAACTCAGCCCCGGCGGCGGCCACGTCGGGTTCGTCGCCGGGCCGTGGCCATGGCGGGCCGATTACTGGCTGGAACGGCGCATCCCCGCGTTTCTGACGCAACACTGGTAGCGCGCCAGACTTCAGATCGCGGCCACCACCTTGTCGCGTACAAAGTCGTAAACTCTGCCCACGGTTTCGAAGGTCTCGGCGCTGATTTCGTCGTCAGCGATCTGAATCCCGAACTGCTGCTCCAGCGCGTGGATCAGCGTGACGACCGCCATCGAGTCGAATTCCGGGATGCTCCCCAGCAACGGCGTCTCCGGACCGAATGCCCGCGTTCGGTCGCCCAACTGCAGGATCTCGCCGATCAACAGCTTCACCTCATCGAACTCCACCATCCAGACCATCCCCCCGAGTGAGCAACCAGGTAAATCGC
>JAGTSD010000121.1 GCA_018262135.1 Pseudomonadota bacterium
GATTTCCTGGAAAGATTATACCTGTGGGGCCAGTAGGGACACGGCGGCGCCGTGTCCCTACAGAGGTCGGCCTGGTAAGGTCTTTTATGGAAATCGCCTAAGCTGGCCGTTCAAGCGAACCGGGCGATGAAGGCCTCGATTTCCGCCTCCAGTTCCGCGCGTGCCCGCAAGCCGTCAATCCAGCGTTTGGGAATCGCCCCGTAACCCAGCGCCGCGCCCAGAATTGCCCCCAGCACCGCGCCGCGATGGCAGTTGTCGCCGCCGGCGTTCGTATTGGCATTCAGGGCCGCCTCAGCGTCGTCTGCATGGCGCGCCGCCAGATACAGGACCGCCGGGAAAGACTGATCAATGTAGCAGGCGGGACTCAGCAGCCCACCGATCACCGCAAGGTCGGAACGGTGACCGCGCTCGACCTGCTCGATCACCGCCGCCGCCGGGAATCCCAGCCGTTCGGCGAGGCCGCACGCCAGCGGCCTGAGCAGGGCTGTGGAATCCTGGAACAGGCGGACCAGCAACTCGCCCAGCGCCAAGGCGTAGCGTTCGAGTTTTTGAGAGCGGTGGGTCAAGCGCAACTGGGTCAGCAGCGCCGTATCCACCGCCGCGCGGTCGTTTTTCCCCAACATCGCGAAGATGACCGGTGGCAGCGAGACCAAACCACCGATGGAAGCGGTGTCGTGGCCTTCCGCGCCGGCGCACCGTTCCGGCGGCAGGCCACGGGCGTAATTGGCGAAGAAATCGCGATGGTAGGACTCGGCGTAGGTGTCGTTATGGCTATCCGGTGCGGTCATGAAGGCTACGTAATCGCGCAGGAAATCGGCTGGATCGTAGCGCCCGGCTGCGTTCATGGCCCGGATCAGCACCCGGACACAGAGCAGGTTCAGGGTGTTGTCACCGGCGTGCATCCCTTGGTGGTAGTGCGTGTTAGGCCGACCCCAATACTGTTTTTTACCCTTCAGAATCACGCTGCCGACCACCTCGCCCTCCTGGGAACCGCGCCCGGCCCGCGCGGTGCTGGCCAGGGACATGATGGAGTTCGGATGGAAAGCCTTCGGCGCCTGGTAGTCGCGGATCGTGCCGAAATCACGTTGCAGGGCGGCCACGTCGTAGTACCAGTGGACCGGCATGGCCAGCGCATCGCCGACGAACAGTCCCCACAGGGCGCCCCGGAGCCGATCTGCATGAGTCATGGCTGGCATGGTTTCACCTCACGGTTGTCCCGGAAGCATTCGAAAGGATAGTAAACCGGGCGCGGAGGGTTTCCACGCGCTCGCGGTTGACGCCGAAATCGTAATAGCCCGTTCGCGCAGCGGAACGAACCTGGATGATCCCCGGCGGGTTGAAATAAAATTCGACGTCGTCCACGAAACCGAAGACCGCCGAATGGAATTCGGCATGCAGGTAGTCAGCGGCGGACTCGACGACGCGCGCCCGCTCCATGCCGTTCAGCACCTCCAGCAGTCGGGCGCGCGCCGGTCCGGCGTCGCCGGCGTAGCGTAGCGGCTCTACCCGCTGCTCGTTTGTCGCCTCGGAGGAGACGCAATTCGGCGAACCGGGACACGGCGCCAGCCGGCCCGCCGTGATCCCCAGGTTCGAGGGCGGTCGCCCGCCCGAACAGGCTGTCGTCAGGGCTAGCATCGTGACCCAGGCGAGCCCGCTCGCCCATTTTTTGGCGCTCATGCTTCGTTCCTCGCCGTTGTGCGTGAATCCAAACCCTCTATGAAACCCGTCGGTCGCGAAATTTGACCGCAGCCAACCGTTTCGTTTCACCCAGACAAAGCGGAACGCCGTCGCCGTTGCGGCGTCCACCAGTAACAGTAGGATGGAGCGCAGCGCGGACGTACACTTTAGCCAAGTCGCAACCCCATCAGGAAATCCTCATGTCTTGGGACCACCAGATTCTACTCTTCATGGCGGCGCACCGGTCGGAAGGGCTGGATGCAGGTTTTCGCGCCGTGACCTGGCTCGGATCGCTGTATGTGCTGGCGCCGCTCGCGGTTTTGCTAGTCGCGGCCCTGCTCTATTTTCAGAAGCGCTGGGAAGCGCTGTTGCTGGTCGTGGGCCTCGGCGGCGCGGTGTTGTGGGGTCATCTCACCAAGGCCATCCTGGGCCGCCCCCGGCCAGCCTTGGTGGAACCCGTGATCGCTCTGCCTGCTGATGGGTCGTTTCCGAGCGCTCATACCACGCAGATCGTCGCCTTCGCGCTGTGCGTGATTCTGATCGTTCGCCGGATTTGGCCGGAATGGCAGTTTACAGCCATGGCAGTTGCCGCGCTGCTGATCGCCGTCGTGGCCGCCTCCCGCCTCTATTTGCAAGTTCATTATCCATCGGACGTGCTGGGCGGGTTGTTGCTCGGCATCGGGTGGATCGCTCTGGCGCGAAAAATCCTGTAACGCGGCACTCTTTGGGAGACGCGATGAGAAACAAATTTCTCGGCACGGGCGAAACCGGTTATCACCCGCTGCGCAAGATCAAGGTCGTCTTGTCAGGACTGCGGTTCGCGGTCCTCTACGATTTCAGCGTGGCCTACAAGATGGTGCTGTCGGCCATCGTCCTCGCCTTGGCGCTGATCTTCCAGCAGTGGGTGGATTTCGAGTTGATCCTGCTGGCCACGGGGCTGGTCCTGATGGCGGAATTGTTCAACAGCGCTATTGAAGCTGTCTGCGATTTTCTGGAAACCCGCGAAAACGAGAAAATTCGCGCCATCAAGGACATCGCCGCCGCCGCCGTCGGCATCAGCATCGTGGTCTGGCTGACCGTGGTGATGTCCGATATAGCCCGTCTCGTGGCGCTGCTGCTGGAGAGCTGATCCGAATGAACACAGTCCACTCAGAACAGCCGCTAGCTGGCCTGTCCGATCCTGAACTGGGCGCACTCACGCTGGCCAGTCTGGATTACCTGCACGAAGCGATCAGCATCGTGGATAAGGACCTGCGGTTGCAGGTCTGGAACCGCCGGTTCGTCGAACTGCTGGATTTTCCACCGCAACAGATGCGGGTGGGGCTGCCGCTCGCCGAACTGTTCCGCTACAACGCCCAACGCGGCGAGTACGGCCCCGGTGATCCCGAGGCGCAGGTCGCGGAACGGGTGCGGCTGGCCGAGCGCTTTGAAAGCCATTGCTTCGAACGGACCCGCCCAGACGGTACGGTGCTGGAAATCCGCGGCGAACCCATTGCCGGCGGTGGCTTTATCACGGTCTACGAGGACATCACCGCCCGCAAGCGGGCGGAGGCAAAATTGCGGGAAAGCCATGAGCAGTTGGAGACGCGGGTGCGCGAGCGCACCGCCGAACTGCGCGAGAGCGAGAACCGCATCCGACTGATCACCGATACGATTCCCGTTCTGATCGGCTATCTCGACGCTGAGCGGCGTTATCGGTTCGTCAACCAGAAATACACAGAATGGTTTGGCGTGCCCGCCGAAACCTTCCTGGGCCGCACCTTCGGCGAGCGGCTGGAGCCGGCGCTGGCGCGGCGTCTACATACTTATGTGGATGTGGCGCTGGGCGGCCAGAGCACCCATGTTGAGTTCGAGTTGGTGACCCCGGTCGAACGCCGGTATGCGCGCGCTTATTTTATCCCGCACGTGCCGCCTCGCCTGGAAGCGGAGGCGATGCGGGTGGTCGGCTGCTTCGTGCTTACCGAGGATTTGACCGAATACCGGCAGGCGCAGATGGCGCTGAATCAGGCGCAGAAGCTGAAGGCGGTGGGCCAGTTGACCGGCGGCGTCGCCCATGATTTCAACAACCTGCTGACCATCATCCTGGGCAACCTGGCCATGCTGGAAGAGGGGCTGCGGGACAATCCCGAATTGTACAAGTCCGCGCATACGGCGATGAACGCCGCCCGGCGCGGCGCCGATCTGACCCGCCGCCTGCTGGCGTTTTCCCGCCAGCAGGCCCTGCAACCGCGCCTGCTGGCTCCAGGCCAGCAGTTGCAGGAAATCGCCGAGCTGCTCCATCGCGCCCTGGGGGCGAGCATCGAACTGGAAACTGTGGCCGACCCGGCGGTCTGGAATATCCGCGTGGACCCCGGCCAACTGACCAACGCCGTGCTCAACCTGGCGATCAACGCCCGCGACGCCATGCCCGGTGGCGGCCGGCTGCGGATCGAGGCGGGCAATGTGACGCTCGACGCCGCTTATACCGCCCGTTATCCCGATGTGGTGGCGGGTGATTATGTGCGGCTGGCGGTCGCCGACACCGGCGCGGGGATGACGCCGGAGGTAGTTGAACGCGCCTTTGAGCCGTTCTTCACCACCAAGGAACTCGGTGCCGGGACTGGGCTGGGGTTGAGCATGGTCTACGGTTTTGTCAAGCAATCGGGCGGCCATATTCGCATCCGCAGTCAGGTCAATGCCGGAACTACGGTCGAACTGTACCTGCCCCGCCATACCCCCCGGGGCCGGGAGATCATGGCCACCACGGAAACAGCGCTGGACGAACATCGTTTGCGCGGGCGGGAGATCGTGCTGGTGGTCGAGGACGATCCCGACATCCGCGACTTTGTGGCCCGGACCCTGACCGGGTTCGGCTACAGCGTGCGCGAGGCCGCCAACGGCCGGGAGGCGTTGGCGCTGCTGGCCATGGCTGCGCCGGTGGATTTGCTGCTGAGCGATATGACCATGCCGGGCGGCATCGGTGGCCATGACCTGGTGGTGGAGGCGCGTCGCCAGCGACCGGGACTCCGGGTGTTGCTGATGTCCGGTTTTACCGACATGGCCGGTCAGTTGCCCGCCGATTGTGCCCTGTTGGAAAAGCCCTTCCAGAAGCTGGATCTGGCGAGGGCGGTGCGGCTGACGCTGGATCGCTTGGCGGCACCGTCCCCGGCCGACGCGGAGGAGTAGGGCACATGGACGGGGTGTTGGTTCCGGCTGGCGACCGTGACCGGTACTGGATGGGCCGGGCGCTGGCGTTGGCGCAGTGTGCAGCAGAGGCTGGCGAAGTGCCGGTTGGGGCAGTGCTGGTGCGGGGGGATGAGGTCATCGGCGAGGGCTGGAATCAGCCGATTGGTGTCTGCGACCCGACCGCGCACGCTGAGGTGCTGGCCTTGCGGGCGGCGGCGGCGCGAGTGGGCAATTACCGGTTGGTGGACAGCACGCTGTACGTGACTTTGGAACCTTGCCCGATGTGTGCTGGGGCCCTTGTTCACGCCCGGGTGGGGCGGGTGGTGTTCGGCGCCGTCGATCCTCGCGCTGGCGCGGCTGGGACCGTGTTCGACCTGTTGCAATCCGCGGCGCTCAACCACCGCGCCGAGGTCATCGGCGGGGTGTTGGGCGACGCCTGCGGGGCGTTGTTGCGGGACTTTTTCCGCGCCTGCCGGTCCAGGCCCGCCGGCGTGCAATCCCCGCTCAGCGCTGGTTGAAGCCGCCGCTTTCGTTGGGGGTCGGCGGCTGCCGCCACCAGGGTTGCTGTTGCTCCTGCTGGAGGCGCAGTTGTTCCCGCCGAATCTGTTCGAGTTGCTGGCGCTGCATCTCCTCCAGGGCCGCCTGTCTTTGTTGCTCTTCCCGTTCGCGCTGCTGTCTGGCCGCCTTCTGGGCTTGCTGGACCTGCCGGCGCAAACTCAGCAGGGTTTCGTTCTTGGGCGTCGCGCGCAATCCCCGGTTGATATAGGCCAGACTTTCATCCAACCGTCCCTGTTGCAGACTTTGTTGGGCTATATCCTGATAGTAGGTCGTGATGCGCTGGATGCCTTCCAGGGCGGCGGGGTGGTTGGGTTGCAGCTCCAGGACGCGCCGGTACGTGCTCAGTGCATTACCGCTGGTAGGCGCGGTGAACCGGCGGTTATCCATCTGTTGCTGAGCGTCGGTCAGTAGCTTCTCGATCTCCACCTGCGGCGTCGGTGGTGGCGGAACGGCCTCGGCAGCGGGTTCGGCCGGTGGCGTGGCTGGTGTGACCTGACTAGCTGGCACGGTGGCGGGTTGCGGTTCGAGGGAGGGCTGGGTGCCAGCAGGCTCGGTGGTAGGCGGAGCGGCTGGAGAGGTCGTGGCCACGACGGCGGCGGTCGTAACCGGCGGCTGGCCGGGAGTGGTGGGGATCGAGGCCGGTGGGGGACTGGGAGCAGCGGCAGTCG
>JAGTSD010000004.1 GCA_018262135.1 Pseudomonadota bacterium
CCCACCGCCGACGCTAATTGCACCGCCGCCATGTTCTGGCCACCCTTGAGTTCCAGCACGCCCTTGGCGTTGGTCACCATGTAGCCGGAATCCGCCGGCATCAGCAGCACGATGGCGCCGAAGCCGATCAGGAAGGTCAGGATGTAGAAGTAGCCGATGAAGCCGGTGGCGTAGAACACCGATTTGCGGGCTTCGGTGGCGTTGGGCACGGTGAAGAACCGCATCAGGATGTGCGGCAGGCCGGCGGTGCCGAACATTAGCGCCAGGCCCAGCGAGATGGCTTCGATGGGACTGGTGACCAGGGCGCCGGGCCGCATGAGGGCGTCTTTCTTGGCGTGGATCTCGGTGGCCCTGCGGAACAGCGCCTCCGGACTCCAGGAGCCTTCGGTCACGACATGCAACGCGCCGAAAGCGATGATGGTGGCGCCGCCCAGCAGCAGGCAGGCCTTGATGATCTGCACCCAGGTGGTGGCCAGCATGCCGCCGAAGGTGACGTAGAGGATGATCAGGATGCCGACGATGGTCACCGCGTAGACGTAATCCAGGCCAAACAGCACCTGGATCAGCTTGCCGGCGCCGACCATCTGGCCGATCAGATACAGGATCACCACCGCCAGCGAGCCGGTGGCGGCCAGGGTGCGCATTGGCACCCGCTGGAAGCGGTAGGACACCACGTCGGCGTAGGTGTATTTGCCGAGGTTGCGGAGTTGCTCGGCGATCAGGAACATGATGAACGGCCAGCCGACCAGCCAGCCCACCGAGTAGATCAGGCCGTCGTAGCCGTTGATGAACACCAGACCGGAAATTCCCAGGAACGACGCGGCGGACATGTAGTCGCCGGCGATGGCGAGGCCGTTCTGGAAGCCGGTAATGCCGCCGCCGGCGGCGTAGAAGTCCTTGGCGGTCTTGGTGCGCTGCGCCGCCCAGTAGGTAATGCCTAGGGTGGCGGCGACGAAGGCCAGGAACATGACGATGGCGGGGATGTTGACCGCCTGCTTTTTGACTTCGCCGACATCGCCGGCGGCCAGCGCCGCGCCGGCGACGAGGCTCAGGGCGAGGGCTGCGAACGCGCTGTGCCAGAGTCTCATAGCACTTCCTCCTTGATTTCGCTGGTCAGCCGGTCGAATTCGGAGTTGGCGCGGAACACGTAGATGCCCGTCAGGATGAAGGCGCTGACGATCACGCCGATGCCGATCGGAATGCCGACGGTGGTGATGGAGCCTTCCCACAGCGGCTGGGACAGAAACTCCTTGTTGAAGGCGATGATCAGGATGAAGCCGTAGTAGATCACGAGCATGATGATGGCCAGGATCACGGCAAACGTCCGGCGTTTCGAGACCAGCTCGTGGTACTTCGGATTGCTTTTTATGGCGTGCACCAAGTCTTGCTGCATCGTTATTTCCCATGGGTGGTTGTTGCGGGGGTGATCGCGAGTTGGCTGGGAAACTGGCGGCTTGGCGGCGACCGCTGGCAAGTCTCCCGGGCCGGTGGCCCGACACGGCCAACCCTCGATCCGTCCTTTAGTGGTGATGCCGCGGAAGAAACCCCGCTAGCGAATAAAATTCTAGCCGCATCCAACGTCAAGTAAAGGTCTAGGCGTTTTGTTATTTTTTGAATTCGTTGAAATTGCTGGCAAACGGCTGGCCGGGATGGCCGCGATTTGGCCGAAAGCAGGTTATAAAAAATTGATTTAAAAGGATTAAATCCGCCACTCAAAAGACTGGGGCAACCACTCCGAATCAGCGGCGGGAACGGTCAGGCCTCGTCGGTCAGCCACACCCGCTCGAAGGGACGGCCATCGGGAGCGCGATAGACGCTGAAATCGCGGCGGTCAGTGGTCAGCACCCGGTGGGTTTTTTCCTGTCCCGCCAGCCAGATCAGACAGGCGTCAGCCAGATCAATGCGCTGGTCGGCGTAGCGATTGAGAATCGAGATCAGTGCATCAATATCAGTAATCTCGATGGCGCGTACCGTCACGGCGCCCCGTTCGATCCAGCGCAGAAACGAAGACTTGCCTTTTGGCCCCAGAAAGAAACTGGTTTCGACGATGACCGGCCAGACTGTCCTGAGGCGTGCGTTCAGGTTGGAAAGGGTCTTTTTGGCGCTGTCGTGCAATGGATCGTGAGGATCGAACAGGGCGATGGTGAAACCTGAATCAACGAGCACGGTATTTGTCATGTAAATAGTCCCAGATTGCCCGTCGTTGCGGATCTTGCGGGGGAGTAGCCGGTTCCCCGGCATCAAACAAGTCCTTGCCCAATTCGTAGGGGTCAGGCAGCGGTTCGAACCGCTCCAGCCATTCCGCCAGACTTTGTTTGACGGCTTCGCTTTTGCTGCATCCGAGCTGGCGACAGGCTTCGGCCAGGCGCCGCTCGGTAGTTTCATCCAGGCGGACGGTCAACATGAGGGCAACCCTCCAGGGTAAGGTATGACGGTATTACAGCAGCACCCTGCCGACCCTGCAAGAGGCTTCAATACAGTTCCATCGGGTCCACATCCAGCGACCAGCGCACCTGGCGATCCTGGCGCTCCGCCCAGAGCAGCGCAATCCAGCGATTGAGAAAGCGATGCAACGCTTGACGCTGGGTTGCCTGAATCAGCAGGTGCGCCCGATAGCGGCCGGCACGGCGCTCCATCGGCGCGGGGGCTGGTCCCAGCAGTTCCAGACCCTCGGCGATAGGCTCGGCCAGCGCCCGCGCCGCGTTCAAAAACGCCGTGGCGCGTTCCGCAGCAACGGCTTCGGCCCGCAGCAACGCCTGATGGGCGAAGGGCGGCAGCAGCGCCGCCTGCCGCTCGGTCAGCGCCGCCGCCGCGAAGGCCGGATAACCTTCCAAGACCAGCACGCGCAGCAGGGGATGGTCAGGATGGTGGGTCTGGATGATGACGGTTCCCGGCTTTTCGGCCCGCCCCGCCCGCCCGGCGACTTGCAGGATCAGTTGCGCCATCCGTTCGCTGGAACGGAAGTCCACCCCGTACAACCCCTGATCGGCGTCTACGATGCCGACCAGGGTCACGTCGGGGAAATGATGGCCCTTGGCCAGCATCTGGGTGCCGATCAGGATGCGGCGGTCGCCGCTGTGAATATCAGCCAGCAGGGTTTCCAGACTGCCCCGGCGGCGGGTACTGTCCCGGTCGAGGCGGGCGATGCCGATGCCGGGAAACAGCGGCCGCAGGGCGGTTTCCAGCCGCTCGGTGCCGTGGCCCACCGCGCGCAGATCCACACTGCCGCAGAGCGGGCACAGGGCGTCCACCGGCCGGCTGTCGCCGCAATGGTGGCAGGTCAGGCGGCGCTGGCGCAGGTGCAGGGTCATGCGGGCGTCGCAATGCCGGCACTGGCTCAGCCAACCGCACTCGTGGCAGAGCAGAATCGGGGCGAAGCCGCGCCGGTTGAGAAATAGCAACACCTGCTCGTTGCGGTCGAGATGCGCCCGCATCCGCTCCAGCAGCGGTTGTGACAATCCCTCGGTCATCGGCTGGCGGCGCACGTCCAGAATCAGGATCGGCGGCTCGGCTCCCCCGCCGACCCGTTCTGGCAATTGCAACAGGCGGTAGCGTCCGGCGCGGGCATTCTGGATGCTTTCCAGCGCCGGCGTGGCTGAGCCCAGCACGACGGGAATACCAAGCTGCTGGCCCCGGATCACCGCCAGATCGCGGGCATGGTAGCGAAAGCCGTCCTGCTGTTTGTAGGAGAGATCATGTTCCTCATCTACGATCACGAGGCCCGGCGCCTCCAGCGGCGCGAACACTGCCGAGCGGGTGCCGACCACGACCTTGGCGGTTCCATCGCGGGCCAGCAGCCAGGCGTTCAACCGTTCCCGGTCGCTCAGACCGGAATGCAGCACCGCCAGGGGTCCAGGCAGGCGCTCCCGCAAACGGGCCAGCAGTTGCGGGGTCAGGCCGATTTCCGGTGCCAGCAACAGCACCTGCCGGCCGCGCGCCAGCACCGCCTCGATCAGGCGCAGATAAACCTCGGTTTTGCCGCTGCCGGTGACGCCTTCCAGCAGAAAGACCTGAAACCGGTCCAGTTCCGCGCTCACCGCCGCGACGGCGTCGGCCTGCGCCGCGCTCGGCGCAGGCGGCGCAAGGGGAACGGGGGGCACGGTTACCGTCGGAATCGGCGCATCCGCTGTGCTGGATTCTACCCAGCCTTTGGCGCATAGCGCCCGCAGGGTGGCGACGCTGTCACGGACCAGCGGCCGCAGGGTTTCAGCGTCAAGGCCGGCAGAACACTGAGCCAGATGGTCGAGCAGCCGGCGCTGAACCGGGGCGCGGCGCAGGGCGATGGATTCAGCCAGCGCGGCCAGTCCCGCAGTAGTGATGCGCCATATCGGCGGTGGCTGAGGGATATTGGCCGGTTCGCCCTGGCGCAGCAGCACCGGCAGGGCGGTGGCGAACGCCTCGCCGGGGGGATGGTGGTAGTAGCGCCACGCCCACTGAATCAGCGCCAGCACGTCGGCGGGCACAATCGGCTCGCGGTCCAGCACCGCCAGCGCCGGCCGCAACATCCCCGGGTCCAGTTCGCTATCGGCGCCGATCTCGATAAGGAAACCGACGGTTTGCCGCCGGCCAAACGGGACTCGCACCCGCGCGCCCGGATGCAGGGTCGCCAGGTCGCAATCCGGCGGCGGGAAGTAATCGAAGGTCCGATCCAGAGGCGAGGGGACGGCGATCCGCAGAATCGGGCCGGGCACGGCGGAATCACCGTCAGGCGCCGAACAGGCCGGCGCGCAAGCCTTCGAGGATGAACTGCACGGCCAGCGCCGCCAGGATCACCCCCAGGATCCGGTCGATCACGTTGGCGCCGGTTTCGCCGAGCAGTTTCATGAGCAGCGGAGCCAACAGCAGCGTCAGCAGGGTTAGCAGCAGCACGCTCAGCAATACCCCCAGCAGGCTGAGAAACAGCACAGGCTGCTCCTGCGGGCGCAAGCCGCTGGTAGTCAGCAGGATGGTGGTCAGGGTGCCGGGACCGGCCAGCAGGGGAAAGGCCAGCGGGAACACCGAGATGTCGTCCTTGTATTGGGCTTCCTCCTGCTCCCGCACGGTGGCCGAACGCAGGCCGGACGGGCGGGCGAACACCATGTCAATGGCCAGCAGGAACAACAGGGCGCCGCCGCTGACCCGAAACGCCGCCAGACTGATGCCCAGAAACCGCAGCAGCGCATCCCCGGTGAACAGGAAGAACAGCATGATCAGCGTGGCGATGAAGGCGCCCTTGAACGCCATGCGCCGGCGATAGCGGTCGTTACCACCGCGGGTCAGCGCCGAGAAAATCGGCGCGACTCCAATCGGATCGATCACGACCAGAAAAGTCACGAAGATGGTGACAAGTTGATCCAGCATGAGGGTTGGCACTCCCTCTCCCGCTTGCAGGAGAGGGTGGGGGGTGAGGGAAACGATTACTCCCCGGCCCGGAAAGCGCCGAGCGCGCCGCTCTGGCCCTGAACGAACACGGTGTCTCCCGCCGCGAGCGGCGGGGCGACGATGGCCTTGCCGGCAGCGCGAATCCGACCGACGATCCTGCCGCTGTCCTTGCTCAGCCAGTGCAGGTAGCCCTCGAAATCGCCGACCACGACATGATCCCGGGTAGCGACCGGGGCGGACAGCCGGCGGCCCGTCAGTTCCGCCTGCCTCCAGAGCGTACCGCCGCTGCGGCGGTCCAGCGCCAGCACAGCGTCGGTGTCGTCGCTGACGTAGACCTGGCCCTCGTCCACGTCCAGCCCGGCGTAACTGGACAACTCGCGGTTCCACAACAGGTTGCCGCTGCGCATGTCCACGGCGGCGACACTGCCGCGATAGGCCACTAGATAAAGGTACTCACCGAAAATTTTGGGCTCGGCATCAATATCGATCAGCCGCTCGATCTCGGTGCGGCCGCGCGGTGGAGCAATGGTTTTTTCGGTCACGGGCAAGCCCTTGTCCAGGGACAGAACCAGCAGCTTGCCGGTCTCCAGTCCAGCAATGACGAGGGTGCGGGTCAACACTGGCGGCGCACTGCCGCGCAGACTGAGTGCAGGCATCGCCGGGGCGTACATCCAGCGGCGCTCGCCGGTGCGGGCGTCGAGACCGGTGAATTTGCCGTCGCCGGTGCGAACCACGACCATGCCGCTGGTGGCGCGTGGCGGGGCCAGCACCTCGCTGGACACCTGAGCCCGCCAGGCTTCCTGACCGCTGTCCTGGCGCAGAGCAATCACCTGACCCTTGTTCGTGCCGACCAGCACCAGCCCGTTGTCGCTGACGCCCACCCCACCGGAAATGGGCAACTGGGTTGCGGTTTCCCACAGTCGTTGCCCGCTCAGGGCGTCCAGCGCCAAGACCACGCCATTAAAACTGGCGGCATAAAGCCGGCCATCCGCCAGCGCCGGCGTCAGGCGGATGAACTGGTTCTTGGCGCCAGAACCGACCTGGGTTTCCCAGAGCTGCCGGACACCGACCGGCTGGGCGATATCCTGGAGCTTGGCCGGCGGGATCGAGTTGTCCGAACCACCAAACCAGCTACAGCCGGCGCTTAGGATGATGAGGAACAAAAGCGGGAACAGGCGGCGGACCATGTCATTGCCCTGGAGTGGAAGCAGGTGGAGGCGGCGTCGGCGCGGGCGCCGGTTCGGGCGGAGCCTTGGGCGGTTCGGACGGCGCGGCAGCAGTTGGAGCCTTGGCGGGTTCGGGCGGAGACGACAGGGCGGCTGACGCGGGAACCACGGTTTCAGGCGTTGCCGCCGCCAGGTCGTCGAGCTTGAGCTGCAACAGACGGTTGCCGCCGCTCGCCGCCAGCGCGGCAGCGTAGGCGGTTCGGGCCTTTTCCGGATTCTTGCCGGCCAGAGCCAGATCCCCTTTCAATTCCTCGCGCTCGGCGTTCAGGTTGGCGGTGGTGACCCCATCCAGCAGTTTTTCGGCCTCGGCGATTTGTCCTGCGGCCAACTTCACCCGCGCCAGCCGCAGCCGGGCGATGTCCTTGAATTCGTCGAGCCGGGCGTTGCCGATAACCCATTCCAGTTGCTGGATGGCAGCGGCGGCGTCGCCACCTTCCATCGCCAGCTTGGCCAGGCGCAGCGCCGTCAATGCCGCGTAAGGCGATTTGGGGAAGTCGGTGATGACGGTCTGACCCAGTTGACGGGCCGGACCGGCGTCGGGTTTCGCCACCGCCTCGACGAAGGCGTCATAGGCCCGCGAGGCGGTTTCGGCCTGGACGTCGCGGTAGGAATTCCAGTACCGCCAGCCGAAAATCGCGATCACGCCGAGCGCGATGCCGACGATGATGCTGGCGCCGTTTTCCTTCCACCATTTCTTGAGATCCTCGACGCGTTCGTCGTCGGTGTATTGTTCCATCGGGTTTTGTCCTCTGGCGTCCTGTTCTAAATCCGGGAGGTTGAATCCAGCGCCGCGCACAAGTGGGCGGCGGCCTGGTCGTGCGACAGGGTGAGTTGTTGGCCATCGGGGTCGCGCAGCAGCTTGAGGGCGACCGTGCCGGTCCGGACCTCGTCCTCGCCCAGGATCAGCGCAAAGCGGGCACCGCTATGATCGGCGCGGCGGAACTGGGCTTTGAAGCCGCCGCCGCCGCAATGCATTCGCAGCCGCAGCGCCGGCAACTGGTCGCGCAATCGTTCGGCCAGCGCCAGCCCGCGCCGCTGGGCGGCGTCGCCGACCATGATCAGGTAGGCGTGCGGGTTGGCGTCGGCGCCCGGATGACCGGCGGCGGCCAGCATGGCGACCAGCCGCTCCAGGCCCAGCGCGAAGCCGACGCCGGGAATAGCCGGTCCATCCAGTTGTTCGAGCAGGCCGTCGTAGCGGCCGCCGGCGCAGATCGTGCCCTGAGCGCCGAGCGTGTCGGTGACCCATTCGAACACGGTCTTGCAATAGTAATCCAGGCCGCGCACCAGGCGTGGATTGATTTCGTAGGCGACGCCCGCGGCGTCCAGCATCGCCCGCAGTTCCTCGAAATGAGCCTGGGAGTCCGCGTCGAGGTGATCCAGCAGCACCGGCGCGCCCGCCAGCACCGCCCGCATCGCCGGATTCTTGCTGTCCAGAATCCGCAGCGGGTTGGTCGTGAGCCGGCGCCGGCTGTCCTCGTCCAGTTCCGCGCGCCGGGTCTCGAAATAGGCGACCAGCCGCTCGCGGTAGGCGGCGCGGGCGGCGCTGGAGCCGAGCGAGTTGAGTTGGAGGACGACGTCGCCAATCCCGAGCTGTCGCCACAGCCGCGCCGAGAGGCAGATCAGTTCGGCGTCAATGTCGGGGCCGGCCATGCCGTAGGCCTCGGCACCGACCTGGTGAAACTGCCGGTAGCGGCCCTTCTGCGGCTTCTCGTAGCGGAACATCGGCCCGACGTACCACAGCCGCTGGGTCTGGTTGTGCAGCAGGCCGTGTTCGATGCAGGCGCGGGCGCAGCCGGCGGTGCCTTCGGGACGCAGGGTCAGGCTCTCGCCGTTGCGGTCGGCGAAGGTGTACATCTCCTTCTCGACGATATCGGTGACCTCGCCGATCGAGCGGGCGAACAGCTCGGTCTTTTCCACCAGCGGCAGACGGATTTCGTGGTAGCCGTAGGCGGCGAGCACGTCGCGCACGGTCGTTTCGAGGCTCTGCCACAACGCCGATTCGGCGGGCAGGATGTCGTTCATGCCGCGAACGGCTTGGAACGGCTTGGGCATGATGGCGGATTCCGGATGACAGCCGCCGGGCCGTCGCTGGGCGGCCGCGGCGGGGTCAGGGTTGGGCGTTCAGGGTGAAACGGCTGACCGTGCCGCGACGGGGTACGTAGACCGCGGTATCCACCGGCCGGTTATCCAGGGCGATGCGGGCAGCGGGGGCGTTGCCCAGCGTCACCGTGAACGGCGCCGGCCCGGAAAGAGCGCTGGTGGTGTTGGCTTTCATCAAAGCATTCAACAGCACCTTGCCCTCGGCGTCCTTCACTTGCACCCAGCAGTCCTCACTGAATTCCAGCATCAGCCGGGTGCCGGCGCCGGCGTCCGGGGTCGAATTGTCGCTGGTCTCCACTTGGGCAGCCACGGTCGGAGCGGGGGTGATGCTGGCCACACCGGCTGGCGGGGCAGGTTCGGAAGCGGCGGGCGCGGGCGGCGGCGCGAGTGCGATGGCCGAAGACGAAGCCGGTTCGGGACTGGACACGGGTGGCAGCTCGCTGGTCGCGGGTGGCGGCTCGCTGATCGCGGGGGGCGAGGATTCGCGGGTCGCTTCCTCGGTCTTGGGCTGGAACGGGTAATCGGTCTGGGTGGTAGCCGCCGTCGGCTTGCTGGGGGGCAGTGGGGCGCCTGCCTGCTCGCTCCGCGGCCACCAGGCCAGCAGCCGACTGGGGTCGAGCGCATCCAGATTCCGAATGGCGGCCCAGCCGAGGCCGATGATCGCCAACAGATAAAGGACGCCGCGCAGGTCGCGAATCCGGGTTTGCCGCTCGCGCGAATGCATCACTTTCAGCGGCGGCAGCTCCTGGCTGGCGGCCGACTGCTCGCGGTAGCGCTCCAGTACCTCGGATTCCGGCAGGTCCAGCAACCGGGCGTAAAGGCTGAGATAACCGCGCACGAACACCGGTGGCCCGAGCCGGGCGAAGTCGTCGGCTTCCAGGGCCAGGATGATGGTCGGATTCAGCCCGAGCTCGCGGGCCATGTCGCGCGGTTCTGCGCCCTGGCTGGCCCGGGTCCGGGCCAGCCAGGCGCCCAGGGATTCAGTGGAACCTGTGGCTTCGGTCGGCGAACCGCGATCGGAGGCGATCTCTTTGCTCGTGCTCATTTTGTTGACTGCTTCAGGCGACGGGTTTCGTCGGAATTCGGAAATTGGGATAACAGTAGCACACCGTATTCCCGGCGTAGCTGGGCATCGCCCTCGCCGCCCTGCTCGATGGCGATGCCCAGCGACAGGCTTTGAGCCGTGGGGCGGGTTCGAGCGTGATAGCGTTGCAGGAAGGCGCGACCCTGCAGCGTCTTGTTCTGGGCCTGGCTCAGCTCGGCCATGGCATAAAGGGCGCTGGTGTTGTTGGGATCGAGTTCCAGCGCCTTGCGCAACCAGGTTTCAGCCTGGGCTGGATCGTTGCGCTGGCGGGCGCACAAGGCCATGCCGGCGTAGGCATCGGCGGCGCTGGCACCGGCGTTGACCGGGTCGTCGGCGAGCTTCTGGAATTCGGCCTCGCCCTCGGCGACGCGGGCTGGCATGCGTGCGCACAGGAAGCGGGCGTAGTTCAGCTTCGCGAGGGTGTAGTCGGACTTGATATCTATGGCCCGCTTGTAGTGGATCTCGGCGGGGCCATACTCGCGAATTTCCTCATAGAGCACGCCCAGGGCGTTGTGAGCTTCCGGATAGTCGTCGTTGTATTGCACGGCCTTGAGCAGCTTCTCGGTGGCGACTTCGAAATGACCGGATTGCATGTAGCCGATGCCCAGCTTGAAATTGGCCTCGGCGGCGGTCTCCTTGAAATCGCGCTCCGACGAACTGGCGCAGGCCCCCAGCAGCAGCGCCAGGGTCAGGGTAACGGCGGATTTGGCCGATCGGCGCATGGTGGAGTCTCCTCTAGCGGGCGACCTGGGCGACCTGGGCAGCCCGGCGGCCACGGGCCTGAACCTGCCCGGCGAGCTGGCCGCAGGCGGCGGCGATATCGTCACCGCGGGTTTTGCGCGTGACAACGGTCAGATCATGGGCCATCAGCACTGCCTGGAAACGGGTGATGGCAGCGGGTCCGGAGCGGCGGTAGCGCGTGTTCGGAAACGGGTTGAACGGAATCAGATTGACCTTGGACGGGATGTCGCGGATCAGCGCCGCCAGCGCGCGAGCGTGCGCCTCGGAGTCGTTAATCCCGTCCAGCAGCACATATTCCCAGGTGATGCGGCGGTGCGGTTTGTCGGCGATGTAATGCCGGCAGGCGGCCAGCAGCTCAGCGATGGGGTATTTGCGGTTCAGCGGCACCAGTTCGTTGCGCAGGGTATCGTCGGGGGCGTGCAGCGAGATGGCCAGGCTGACCTCGGCAACTTCGCGCAGCCGGTACAGCGCCGGGACCACGCCGGCGGTGCTGAGGGTGACGCGGCGCTTGGAGATGCCAAAGCCGAGATCGTCCTGCATCAGGTCCATCGCCTTGACCACGGCCGCGAAGTTCAGCAGCGGTTCGCCCATGCCCATCAGCACGATGTTGGTGATGATCCGGTCGCCATTGCGGCGCTCGCCCAGCAGCCGGCTGGCCTGCCAGACCTGGCCGATGATCTCGGCGACCGTGAGGTTGCGGTTGAAACCCTGCCGCGCGGTGGCGCAGAACGAACAGTCCAGCGGGCAGCCGATCTGCGAGGACACGCACAGGGTGCCGCGATCCGGTTCGGGGATGAACACCATTTCGATGCTGTTGCCGCTGTCCAGCCGGATCAGCCACTTGTGCGAACCGTCACGCGAAGCGTGATCGAGGACCACTTCGGGCGGGCGGATCTCGGCGCACTCGGCCAGTCGCTCCCGCAACGCCTTGCTCAGGTTGGTCATGGCGGCAAAGTCGGTGACCCGCTCGTGGTAAATCCATTTCATGATCTGGGTCGCGCGGAAAGGCTTTTCGCCGAGCGCGACGAAGAACGCTTCCAGATCGCGGCGATCCAGATCGAGCAGATTCACCTTGGCGACGGTTGCAGTCACGACGGGATCAGTTCCAATCGGTCAGGAGGCACGCGGAAACAGATCGGCCTGGCTGAAGAAAAAGGCGATTTCCGTGGCGGCGGTTTCCGGGCTGTCGGAACCGTGGACGGTGTTGCGGGTGATGCTGACGGCGAAGTCGCCGCGAATCGTGCCCGGCATGGCCTTGCTGGGGTCGGTGGCGCCCATGAGTTCGCGGTTCCGGGCGATGGCGTTCTCGCCTTCCAGCACCAGCGTGAGGATGGGGCTTTCCATCATGTAGGTCACCAGTTCGGCGAAAAACGGGCGCTCGCGATGGACGGCGTAAAAGCTCTCGGCCTGGGCCTTGGTCAGATGGATCATCCGGACCGCGATGATCCGCAAGCCCTCCTCCTCGAAGCGGGTGATGATCTTGCCGATGAGGTTCCGGGCGACGGCGCCGGGCTTGATGATGGACAGGGTACGTTCTACGGCCATGAGGGACTCCATGGAACTCAATCGAGTGGAAAGAAAAGTTTAACGATATTCAGGCGATGCCGGCAACGCGCCGCCCAACTTCGTCATCGCCGCTTTTACGGGAAAGCCGTTGGAAACTCATGAAAGTTTTGGCTACCGGCGGAGCGATCGCTCATGATCAACCCACGCCAGTGCTTCCGCCAGTACTCAGACCATCTTTTTCAATTCGTATTCGAGAATGCCCTGGGCGCCGGCAGCGGTGAGGCGGGGAATCAGGTCGCGGACCAGGTGACTGTCCACTACGGTTTCCAGTGCCAGCCAGTCGCGGTCGTACAGATGGCTGACGGTGGGTGCGTGCAGGCTGGGCAGGAGCTGAACCACGGTGTCCAGCCGCGTCGCCGGAACGTTCATCTTCAGCGCCACCTTGTTGCGGGCGGCCAGCGCGGCCCGGGTGAGCAGGGCGATCTGCTCGATCTTGGCTTTCTTCCACGGATCGGCCAGCGCGGTGCGGCTGGCGATCAGTCGGGTGGTGGTGTGCAGCAGGTCGCAGACGATGCGCAGGCCGTGGGCGCGGATGGTGCTGCCGGTTTCGGTGATTTCCACCGCCGCATCGGCCAGACCTTCGACCACCTTGGCTTCGGTGGCGCCCCAGGAGAATTCCACCGTCGCCTCGATGCCGCGTTCGGCCAGATAACGACGGGTGAAGCCGACCAGTTCGGTGGCGATGCGCTTGCCGGCCAGGTCTTCCACCGTGCGAATCGGGGAATCGCCGTTCACGATCAGCACCCAGCGGGCCGGTTGATCGGAGCTTTTCGAGTAGCTTAGCTCGGTGATTTCCACCACGTCGGCCCCGGTTTCCAGAATCCAGTCCAGTCCGGTCAGGCCGGCGTCGAGGGTGCCGTTGGCGACGTAGGGCGCCATTTCCTGCGAACGCACCAGCGCGCAGCCGATTTCGGAATCGTTGATGGTGGGGAAATAATTACGGCTGTGGGGGCTGATGGCCCAGCCGGCCTGGCCGAACAGCGCGATGGTGGAGGCTTCCAGACTGCCCTTGGGAATGCCGAGTTTGAGTTGCCGCATGATGATGCCCTGCTTGAGACCGGGGTTGCCGAAAGGGGCGCTATTCTATTCAAAGAGTGCTGGAATGTCCCGCGCGCCGTGAAGGAAAAATGTTCGAGGGTTTGAATTGCGCGTGCGAGCCGTAAGTGCTAGGTATTCTTAAGATGGGGCCGGAGTAGCGCGCCTGGCTACCCTGGCGTTGGGATACGTCGGCCAGCCCGTGCTCGACCCCGATCCATTTGTCCAGGGCGGCGCGACCCTCATTATGGGATAGACAGCGCTTGAAAGTGCTGCTAAAGGTTCTCTTGGAGATCAATGAGGTAAGATGCCTATATTCGCGAGTCAGTAGATTCTAATAAAATCAATCATAGTTGCTATTTTAAACTTAATTGATTTTATTATAAAATCCGGACTCGCGGGTAAACCGGAAAGCGTAAGATGGCGTTACGGCGTAATAACTGATCGATTTTGGCTAATGTTGTTCTCGACGACTGCGAAGGAGGGCGTAACCAGGATTTGACCCATCATGCACCGACCTTCAAGGCCAAACCTGCCGTGAGGCAGGGGCGGAAAGTTACGGATCCTGTTTGGAATATCGAGGATAGCCGAACTGCCGAGCGTGACAGCGTTAGTGTCGCATGAGGTGGTCCGGCTTTTCCATTTATCAGCCATTTTTTATCGATCCAGTAAGGAGATATTGATCATGGCCAATTATACCGATATTCTGCAAGACATTTCGATGAACCTTGATTCTAAACAGAACATTATTAATACTACGGGTACAGAGTTTTTTTTCATCAATACTGCTTATCTGGATGCTTACCTTAAGTTGCTGGACGGTATTCGCCAACATCGTGGCTTTTTGGTGTTGACTGGCGAGGCTGGAGTTGGAAAAACCTCTCTATTACGCAAGCTCGTTAACGAATCACCAACAAAAATCAAGTTCGTTTATTGTTATACCAGCCACCTCGACTTCGACAATTTGCTTGTTTTCATTGGCGACCAATTGGGGGTAACGACCCAGGAAGAAGGATTTTCCAATAGGCTCAAAGCAATAAATAATTCTCTTGATAATTACTTTAGTCAGGGAATAGATATAGCTTTTCTGATCGATGATGCGCATCACTTGAATGAAGATGCGCTGAACGGCCTGCTCAGTCTGTCGCCCTTTGAGGTCGAAGGCAGACATACTGTACAGCTCGTTCTGTGCGGGACGCCCCTGTTGGAAGAGATGTTGGCGAAGATGCGGGTTTTCCATACCTCTCTGGCCAGCGCCGTGCATGTTCGCCTGGAGCCTCTGACGACCGAGGAGGTTGCGGCTTTTATATTGCGGAAAATGCAAAATGCAGATGGTTCGACTGTAGACTCACTATTTCCATTACCGATTATCACAAGGATTAATAATTATGCCGGCGGTATCCCGCGTTTGATCAACAAGCTCTGCGAGCGTGCATTAGTACTCACCCAGATTAAGGGTGAAACGACGGTATCAATAGCCACCGTTGATGAAGCGGCTGGTGAGTTAATTCTCAAGGAAAATGAGATCGCTGCATCTCCTGCCAACGATTTCTTTTCCCTGGGAAAGACCCAGACGGGTAGCGCCTTGCAGGTTGCCCGAATGGAGCAGTTGCTTGCCCGGAGCGAAGATCTCGCCAACGAGAGAACCCAAATCCTCATGGTTGGACCGGTAGCGATGGAGCAACCCGAAGAATATGCACCGCCCGTAACGCAACGGGATGATCGTCAATCTGGAAAAACTCGTTCCAACCTGCGCAATTCTACTGGACTACAAATCGCATTATTGGTGTTGCTGGCGCTGCTGGCTGGCCTGTTTGGAGGTATGGGAAGCATCTACTGGTACCAGCGCAATACCGTCGCGGTCAAACCGCAAATGCCGGCCCCCACGCCTGCCGATATGACGAAAGGGGGACCAGTGCCGCTCGACAAACCTGAACCGCCAGCTACAGCGCAACTGGCGCCGACGCCTTCCCCAACCAGTTCGGAACTATCGGCCAAACCGGAAGCAAGTGCGCCCGGGAAACCGCAGGAATCGTCCCTTCCTCCACCGATGGCCACCGAAACCTCCCCTCCTGCCACGCCGATCGGGTTGCCATCCGCTACGCCGTCGCCCACGGCTGAGTCAGTGGACGCATCGCTTGTTTCATCTTACCTGACGCGCTCCCGGACTTCCAGGCAGCAAGGGCAGCAAGCCAGTCGAATCCAGTCCCAGCCCCGCGTCGCCCAGTCCCGAAAAGGGGCCAGGTTCCACAA
>JAGTSD010000122.1 GCA_018262135.1 Pseudomonadota bacterium
TCATCTTCCAGTTGCTGCAACTGCGGCCGGAAGAGTTCTCGGTGCTGGCCACCATGAATCTGAACGGCGACTACCTGTCCGACGCGGTGGCGGCGGAAGTGGGCGGCATCGGCATCGCGCCGGGCGCCAATATCGCCGACTATATCGCCGTGTTCGAGGCCACCCACGGCACCGCGCCCAAGTACGCCAACCTGGACAAGGTCAACCCCGGTTCGCTGATGCTGTCGGGCGTGATGATGCTGCAATACATGGGCTGGACCGAGGCGGCTGAACTGATCGAATCGGCGCTGACCCAGGTGATCGCCGACAAGACCGTGACCTACGACTTCGCCCGGCTGATGGAAGGCGCCACCGAGGTGCCCACCAGCAAGTTCGCCGACCTGATGGTCGCCAAGATGCGGGAACAGGGTCCCGCGCTGCGCAAGGAGATCGAAAGCCGCCGCCGCGCGCTGGAAACCGCCCGCAAGGAGCTGGAAGCCGCCCGCGTGGCCGATCCGGTGCACGCGATGATCGCTTCCGGCCGCATGCCCACGACCGTGGGCGCCATCATGTCGGCGGTGGTCACCGTCAAGAGCGACGAGATGGTCAACATCGCCATGCACCTGATGATCGAGAAGGGGGTGAATGCGTTGATGGTCGAACCGGATGCCAGCGGCCAGTGGGGCATCATGACCGATCTCGACGTGCTCAAGAAGGTCATCAGCGCCAACCGCTCGCCGGCGCGGGTCAAGGTGGGCGAAATCGCCAATCGGCCGCTGGTGACCGTCAAGCGCGAAATGTCCCTGGCGGAAGCCTCGCAGAAGATGGCTATGGCCAACGTCCGCCGCGTGGTGGTCGAGATGGACGGCAAGCCGGTCGGCATGGTGACCGATCACGATCTGTTCCGTACCGTGGAAGTGTTCGGCTGGGGGGCGGACGCCTGATCCCCGCCGGCTGACGCTGGAATCGTTCAGCGGCGCTCCCGCCATTCGGGTGGTGGGAGCGCCGCTGTTTTATTTGAGTTGAAACAAGATGATGCTTAGCCTGCTGTTTGGCCTGATGGTGGGTTTCGCCCTGGGTCTGACTGGCGGTGGCGGCTCGATCTTCGCCGTGCCATTGCTGGTGTATGGTCTGGGTACACCGGTGCATGAAGCGGTGGTGACCTCCCTGGCAGTGGTCGGGATAACGGCCCTGGGCGGCGGATTGGCGCGACTGCGCGGCGGCGCGGCGGAATTACGGACCGCCGTGATTTTTGGCTTGTCCGGGATCGTTGGCGCGCCGCTGGGCGCGTGGCTGCATTCCGGATTTCCGGAGGCGGTGCTGCTGGCCGGTTTTGCCCTGTTGATGCTGGCGGTAGCAGTACGGATGGGGTGGCAAGCCAGCCGCCGACCCGACGAAGCCCGCATGATCTGCGCTGGCGGCGATGGGGAGGCTGATGCCACTGGCCCGGCCTGCCGCTACGATCCCGGCGGCCAACTGCGCTTCACCTCGCGCTGCGCGGCGCGGCTGGCGCTGACCGGGTCTGCCACCGGCTTGTTGTCCGGCCTGTTTGGCGTCGGCGGCGGCTTCCTGATTGTCCCGGCCCTCGTGTTGATCGCCTCGCTGCCGATGCGGCGGGCGGTGGCGACCTCGCTGTGGGTGATCGCCATCATCAGCGCGTTGGGCCTGGCCTCGCACGTCTTGGCCGGCGCCCGTCTGGATCTGGAATTGACAGCGGGCTTCATCGCTGGCGGGTTGGCGGGCATGGCGCTGGGCATCGTGGCGGGACGACGCCTCGCTGGCCCCACCCTGCAAAAAATCTTCGCCGGAATGATCGTGGCGGTGGCGACGTTCATGTTGGTGAGGCTGGCGGTTCGTTAAAATCGCTGCCTGAGTGCTGGATAATCGTTCACACCCCCCACCCCAGTTTTCCCCCACAAGGGAGTCAAGCCGTGTCATTCCCGCCCCAGTAATTCCTCCAGGCTCGCCGCATCGAAAATCGCCTCGGCCCAGGTTTCCAACTGTGCGGTCTCCGCCTGCTCCAGCCGGGCCACCGCCCACGCCGGCAACCGGCCAAATCACCGGCCCAGTTGCTTGCGCAGAATCGTTCGCGCTTCTTCCCGGTTGCCGATACCGACCAGTTGTCGATAAGCCACGGTTTCTTCCAACGGCGTCAATACCTGCAACATACGCATGATCTCCTCAAAACTTTGATCCCTGTGGCGCTCCATCAGCCACGACAGAAAGACATCCAGCAACACCTTGGACCCCGGTTCGGTCAGACTCTCCAACCGCCGCCACGCCGCCGGCACCTGTTCCGCCAGCGCCCAGTCGGCGAGCAAGGGCAGAAACACCGCCAGCAGGGGGTGATCCGGTTCCCGCTCCCGCGTAACGAATCCAGCGCTCAATCAATGGCGCGGTTCAGGATCGCTTCCATATCCGCAATGATCGGGAGCGCCTGGTCTGGCGGCAAGCGGGCGGCGTCGAAATTGACATTCAGCGTCATCCGGCCGTTGAAGGTGCTGGCCGCGTTGAACAGCAGATGGTTGAACATCGGGCACAGGGCGAACGACAGCGCCTCGACCTGGAACGGCGTCGCGGCAGGCAGCGGCGCCAGCCGGCCCACATTGCTGACCAGCGACACCTGCGGCGCTATCTCCATCATCTTCTTGAACGCAGCGATGCCCTCCGGGGTGGCCGGAAACTCGGCTGGCGGCGGAAACAGGGCGTAGAACAAATGCCCGTCGCCGCGTTGCAGCAGGCGTTTGAGATCGTCGGACACCATCTTGGCCAGCGCCCAAAAATCGCCGCGCTGCTCCATCCGGTAGACAGTGGTGATCAGGGTCGCGCACAGCAGCGGCGAAGCGTCGTCCAGTGGTTTGCGCAAATACGCCCGCAGATCGGCGGGGGTAGTCATGCCCAGGGTATGCGGTTCCCCGTCCTCAAAGGCTACATGCAGGGCGAGCAGTTGCGCGGCGCTGACGGCGCCGTGAACGGTCGCTCCGGCGGCGCGGCACAGGCTGACCAGTCGCTCCAGCCGCTCCGGCTCGATCCGCAGGGTCTGGAACCGGGGTTTGGTGGTCGGGGCATGGCGGTTAAAGCCGGGAAAATCATCGAATTTGCCGTAGCGCTGCAATTCGGCCCTGCGCTGGGTTTTGAAGTTTTGAACGGCCTCCACCGCAGCCGCACCGGTGTAGATCGGCGGATAGAGGTCGTGCAGGGGCTGGTAGCCCGGATGCGGCGCGAAGGGCCGGTCCGGTGTGGCGGCATTGACCAGGATTTCCGCCAGCAGCCGGCAGCCGGAGCGGGCATCGCCGGCGCTGTGATGAAAAATCAGCGCCACCGCCCAGCGCCCGTCGGCCTGATTGAAGCGCATCGCCCGGACCAGTGGCGCGCTGCCCAGCGGGAACGGCTGCACCATCGCTTCAGCCAGCGGCGTGCGCCAGTCGGATTTGACTTCCATCACTTTGTAATCTATAGGGGCGTCCGGAGCGGGAACCCAGATCAGCCGGTGTTCCGCGTCGGTGGCGATGGTCGCCCGCAGCAGCACATGTTCCTGTTGCGCGCGGGCCAGCGCGATCCGCAGCGCGTCGTCATCGAGATCGCCCACCCCTTCGGCGATCACCATGAAATTCATCGAGGAGACGTGATCGAGGAACCAGAAGAAAGCCTCGGCCGAATCAATTCGGCGGGGTAGGGTGACGGGGTCAGGGTTTGGTATGCAGGGTTGGTTCATGATGGCAGGGTCGGCAGACAGAGAAACCATTAAAACAATCGAGATACTGGCAAAAAAGGGCGCTCATCGCGCCCTTTTGGGTGTGTCCACAACCGAACTCGATCAGGTATTGATCTTGTGCAAAGCCCGGCCGTGAACGGACAGCGCCGCCTCGTGCATGGCCTCATACAGGGTCGGATGGGCGTGGATGGTGCGAGCCAGATCCTCGCTGCTGGCGTGGAACTCCATCGCCAGCACCGCTTCCTGCACCAGTTCCGACGCGAACGGGCCGATGATATGGCAACCCAGCAGGGTATCGGTTTCGGCGTGCGCCAGGATCTTGATCATGCCCGTCGCGGCCTCCATGGCTTTGGCCCGGCCGTTGGCGGCGAACGGGAACGTCCCGATCTTGTAGGGAATGCCCTCGGCCTTGAGCGCCTGCTCGGTCTTGCCGACCCAGGCGATTTCCGGGTTGGTGTAGATCACCCAGGGAATGGCGTCGTAGTTGAGGTGCCCGTGCTGGCCAGCGATGTTCTCGGCCACCATGATGCCTTCCTCGGACCCCTTGTGCGCCAGCATCGGCCCGCGCACCACGTCGCCGACGGCGTAAACGCCCGGCAGATTAGTCTCGCAATTGTCATCCACATGGATGTAGCCCCGGTCGTCGAACAGCAGATCGGCCCCCGGCGCGGCGATGTTGTCGGTGTTGGGCCGGCGGCCCACCGACACCAGCAGCTTGTCCACCATGATTTCGTGATCGCCGTCCTTGTCTTTGAAATGGACCTTGACGCCGTCAGCGGTCTTCTCGGTCGCGGTCACCCGCGTGCCCAGCCGGATATCCAGCCCCTGCTTCTTAAACTGGCGCAGGGCGTCGCGGGCGACCTGCTGGTCGGCCAGGGCGAGAAAATCCTCGACCGCTTCCAGCATGATCACCTTGGAACCCAGCCGGTTCCACACGCTGCCCAGCTCCAGGCCGATCACGCCCGCGCCGATCACGCCCAGGGTCTTGGGCACCACGCGGAAATCCAGCGCGCCGGTCGAATCCACGATCAGCCCCTCGGCGTTGTCCGCCGGGGCGGCGCCGATGTCAATCGGCCTGGAGCCGGTGGCGATGATCACATGGTCGGCGCCGACCACGTCCACCGAGCCATCGCGGGCGGTGATTTCGACCTGGCGGTCGGCCAACAGCTTGCCGTGGCCCTTCAGCCACTCGACGCCGTTGGCCTTGAACAGCGCGCCGATGCCGTTAGTCAGTTGCAGCACGATGTCTTCCTTGCGCGCCATCATCTTGTCGAGGTCGAGCGTGACGCCCTCGACATGGATGCCGTGGCTGTCTATGCCCTCCTTGAGCTGATGGTAGTGTTCGGACGATTCGAGCAGGGTCTTGGAGGGGATGCAGCCTACGTTCAGGCAGGTGCCGCCCAGGGCCGGCTCGTCCTTGAAGTTGATCCACTTTTCCACGCAGGCGGTTTCCAGCCCGAGCTGCGCGCACCGGATTGCCGCCACGTAACCGGCCGGGCCGCCGCCGATGACAACCACATCGTAAGTCTTAGCCATTGCTTACACCTTCGTTGGGGATGGGGGTGAATCCGCGTCAGACGTTCAGAATCAGCCGGGCCGGATCCTCGATGCCGTCCTTGATGGCGACCAGGAAGGTCACCGCCTCGCGGCCGTCGATGATGCGATGATCGTAGGAGTGGGCCACGTACATCATCGGCCGGATCACCACCTGACCGTTCTCCGCCACCGGGCGATCCTTGGTGGCGTGCATGCCGAGGATGCCGCTCTGTGGCGGATTGAGAATCGGGGTGGACAGCAGCGAGCCGAACACGCCGCCGTTGGTGATGGTGAAGGTGCCGCCGGTCATCTCCTCGACCGTCAGCGTCCCCTCCTTCGCCTTCTTACCCAACTCGCCAATGGTCTTCTCGATGTCGGCCAGGCTCATCTGGTCGGCGTCGCGCAGGATCGGCACCACCAGACCGCGCGGCGAGGACACCGCCACGCCGATGTCGTAATAGCCGTGGTAAACGATGTCGTTGCCGTCGATCGAGCCGTTGACCGCCGGGAACTGCTTGAGCGCCTCGACCACCGCCTTGACGAAGAAACCCATGAAGCCGAGCCGCACGCCATGCTTTTTCTCGAACTGATCCTTGTAGCGGGCGCGCAGATCCATCACCGGCTTCATATTGATTTCGTTGAAGGTGGTCAACATGGCGGTGGTGTTCTTGGCCATCAGCAGCCGCTCGGCGATGCGGGCGCGCAGCCGGGTCATCGGCACCCGCTGCTCCATCCGGCCCAAGGCGTCCGGCGCTAGCGGAGCAGCAGGCGCAGCGACTGGCGCTGGAGCTGCGACTGCCG
>JAGTSD010000453.1 GCA_018262135.1 Pseudomonadota bacterium
GCCTTCATGATGACCGCCTTCTTCTTCATCCACGTCTACCTGACCACCACCGGCCATACGGTTTTTGCGCACATCAAAGCGATGGTGACCGGCTGGGAGAAAGGTTAATTCGTTACAGAGCAGTAGGATCATGAACCCCTCTTACATGACCATCGTGTTCGACAACGACCCAGGCCTGCCAGGATTTCCGACCCTATGGGGATTCGCCGCCGTGATCCAGACGCCGGCACGCACCCTTTTGTTCGACACCGGCAGCAACGGCCGCGTGCTGCTGAAAACCATGGCGGCGCTCCACTTGCCGCCGGCGGCGGTGGACCTGCTGTTTCTTTCCCATCCGCACTGGGATCATATCGGCGGTCTGGACTCCTTTCTGGAAGTGAATCCCCGGGCCACGGTGGTCGTGCATGAAGGTTTTTCCCAGCATCTGATCCGGGATCTGCGCGCCCTCTGTGGCGAGTTGATCGTGGTCGGCGCTATGCCGCAACTGCTGGCGCCGGGCCTTTTTTCCACCGGCCTGCTCGACAGCGATCCCCCGGAACACGGGCTGATCCTGGATTTTGATGGCATGACGGCGGCGATCAGCGGCTGCGCGCATCCGGGCATGGAGCAAATCGTCGAACGCGCCCGGGCCGTCTTGGGTAAAAAGGTGGACTGGGCCATCGGCGGGTTTCACCTGATGTACGCGGATGCCGCCGCCATCGCCCGGTCGGTTGCCGCCCTGCAAAGCCTTGGGGTGGACTACGTCGTTCCCACGCACTGCACCGGCGATGAGGCCGAGGCCGCTTTCCGCCGCGCCTACGGCGAGCGCTGTCTGAAGGGCGGCGTCGGTCGCCGGATTGATTTCACTCAATGGCAAAATCAAGAGGGAGCGAGTGATGCGCCTTGAGCCCGTTGCATTTCGGGTAGACGGCGATCTGGTGCAGGGCGATCTGTACCAGCCCGAAGGCGAAAGCCGGCCGCCAGTAGTGATCATGGGGCACGGCTTCGGCGCGGAGCGGCGCTTTCGCCTGCCAGCGTTCGCGGAAGGACTGTGCATGGCCGGCCTGGCGGTCCTGCTGTTCGATTACCGGGGATTTGGCGACAGCGAGGGGACGCCGCGCGGGCTGGTCGATGCGGGGCGGCACTTGGCGGATTTCGCAGCGGCGGTACGCTATACCCAGGAGTTGAAGGGCGTGGATGGCGCGCGACTGGCGCTCTGGGGCACCTCTTTCAGCGGCGGCCATGCACTGGTGACGGCGGCGCGGCTGCCGGGCATCGCGGCGGTGGTGGCGCAAGTACCGCATGTAGACGGTCTGGCCAGCGCATTCCGCTACCCGCTGCGGTTGCTGCCCGCTGCGACCTGGCGGGCGTTGCGCGATTTGACCGCCGCCGCGCTGGGGCGCGAACCGGTGCGCGTACCCATTGTCGGTCGGGCGGGAGTGCGCTGTCTGGCCGCGCCGGATTGCTACGAGGGCTACCATCGCCTCATTCCGCCGGGGGCGGTCTGGCAGGAAACGGTTCCGGCCCGCATCCTGCTCACCCTTCTCGCCTATCGGCCGGTTCGCGTCGCGCGCCGGATTCAGGCGCCGGTGCTGATCATCGCCGCCGAACAGGACTCGTTGATTCCCCTCACTGCAACCCGCAAGACCGCCGCGCGCATCGCCCGCTGCCAGTTCGAAGTGCTGCCCGTCGGCCATTTCGATCTGTATGAAGGGCCTTGGTTCGAGCGGAGCATCGCTCTGCAAATCGCCTTTTTACGCCGGCATCTGGGGCTGGCGGGGTGAGAGGCCCTTCTCCTGATGATTCGACCCTTTTTTTGTAGATGGCTGGGTTTTTTGCTCATCCTGACCTGCTATCCGCTGTCAGGGCTGGCGGGCGATGCGCCGCTGGCAGTCTTTGCCAGCATTCTGCCGCAAAAATACTTCATCGAGCGGATCGGCGGAGAGCGAGTCGTGGTGTCCGTAATGGTCGGACCGGGCCAAAGCCCCGCGACCTACGAACCGACGCCAAGGCAAATGGCCTCTTTAAGCAAGGCGGTCCTGTATTTTCGCATCGGGGTTACTTTCGAAGCGGTATGGATGGATCGCATCAGCGCCGCCAATCCAGCCATAAAAGTGATCGAAACGCAGCGGAGCATCCCCTTGCGCCGAGCCACCGGGAGAGCTACGAGCAGAACCATGCCGCCTTCGCGGCGGATCTGGACCGCCTCGATCAATGGATCCGGGATCTGTTCCAGGGAGTGCGTTCTCGTCGCTTCATAGTGTTCCATCCTTCCTGGGGGTATTTTGCCGATGCCTACGGCCTGACCCAGATTCCCGTCGAAAGCGCCGGCAAGGAACCGGGTCCCCGGACGCTGGCGGACCTGATCGCCCGGGGGCGGCGGGAACAGATACGGGTCATTTTCGTGCAGCAACAGTTCAGTCGCCGCGCGGCGGAAACGGTGGCGCAGGCCATCGGTGCGACGGTGATCGCAGTTGATCCGCTGGCGGAAAACTATCTGGACAATCTGCGCGAGGTGGCACAGGCCTTCGCGGCGACGATGCAACAATGACCGCGCCGATCATCACGCTGGAAGAGGTTTCCTTCAGCTACGGCGGACCCCCGGTGCTGGAAGGGGTCAGCCTGTCCGTGCCGGAGGGCGCGTTTGTTGGTCTGGTGGGACCCAACGGCGGTGGCAAAAGCACTTTGCTGAAGATCATCCTCGGCCTGCTGGAGCCGGCGGCCGGCCGGGTGACCGTGCTGGGGCGGCGGCCGGTCGAGGCGCGGCAATCCATCGGCTACGTCCCGCAATTCGCCACGTTCCCCCGCCATTTCCCGGTTTCGGTGGAAGAGACCGTGCTGCTGGGCCGACTGGGCAAGGCCCGGACGCTGTTTGGCTATGGCCAGCGGGACAGGGAAGTCGCGCGCCGGGTGATGGCCGAAACCGAGATCATCAACCTGCGGGCGCGGCCCATCGGCGACTTGTCCGGTGGCCAGGTGCAGCGAGTGCTGATCGCCCGGGCGCTGGCCAGCGAGCCGAAAATCCTCATCCTCGATGAACCCACCTCCAATATTGACATGCGCGCCGAGACCGACATCTTCGATCTCCTCAAAACCCTCAACGCGCGCGTGACCATCGTGGTGGTGTCCCACGACATCGGGTTCATCTCCCAGTACGTCAGCCTCATCGCCTGCCTGAATCGCACCTTGTTGTGCCACACCGCCTCGCCCATCGCGGGAGAGATCATCCAGCAAATCTATGGCTCGCCGGTACGGATGATTCAACACACCGGCAGGGACGGGGGGCGGTGATGAGTGCGTTTTTGGAGGCGCTGGCCAGTCAAACCTTCCTGCAGAATGCGCTGATCGGCGGCATCCTGGCCAGCGTGGCCTGTGGCGTCATGGGGGCCTATGTGGTCGTCAAGCGCATCGGTTTCCTGGCCGGCGGCATTGCCCACGCCGTGCTGGGGGGCATGGGCATGGCGTATTTCTTCGGCGTCAATCCGATTGGCGGCGCGCTGGCGGCGGCCGTGGCGGCGGCGCTGCTGATCGGCTGGGTCAGCCTGCGCTGGCGACAGAACGAAGACACGATTATCGCGGCCCTGTGGGCGATCGGCATGGCCATCGGCGTGCTGTTCATCTCGCGGACCCCCGGCTATAACGTGGATCTCATGAGCTATTTATTCGGCAATATCCTGATGGTGCCCCGCCAGGCCCTTTACTTCATGGCCGGACTGGACGCCATCATCCTGTCGGTCGTTCTGCTGTTCCACAAACAGTTCCTGGCGATCTGCTTCGATGAGGAATTCGCCCGGCTGCGCG
>JAGTSD010000123.1 GCA_018262135.1 Pseudomonadota bacterium
GGCCCAGGCCTTCGGGATCACGCCGCGGGTGGCGATGTTGAGCTACAGCACGGGCGCCTCCGGCAGCGGCAGTGACGTGGACAAGGTCAAGGAAGCGACCCGCATCGCCCGCGAGCGGCGGCCCGACCTGCTGATCGATGGCCCCTTGCAGTACGACGCGGCAACCATCAAGGAGGTGGCGGAGAGCAAGGCCCCGGATAGCCGGGTGGCGGGGCGGGCCACGGTGTTCATCTTCCCGGATTTGAACACCGGCAACACCACCTACAAGGCAGTGCAGCGCAGCGCCGAAGTCATCAGCATCGGCCCGATGCTGCAGGGCCTGCGCAAGCCAGTTAACGACCTGTCGCGCGGGGCGCTGGTGGAAGACATCGTGTTCACCATCGCCCTGACCGCGATTCAGGCCGAACAGGCCCGGGAACGGGAACGCGGCGCGCGCTGATCAGACCCGCTCGAAGACTTCCACCCGCGCCGGCGGCAGGTTGCTCCAGACGATCTTGCTGGACAGTGGCCGGAAGCCGGGCAACAGCCGGGGTTGGGTACCGCGCAAATCATAGGTGAACTGCACCAGCAAATCGCTGGGTTCGAGCAGCGTCTCGAACTGATGGGCGACGGCCCGGGTGATCGCCGGGTGCAGGGAGCGCAGCGGCAGGCTGGACACGATGGTATTCAGGCGCGGTTGCGGATGGCCCAGCAGATGCCCCAACTGCGCGGCATCACCCTGAATGACGCGCAGATGCTTGAACCGCTGGCGCAGATGATGGGCCAGCTTCGGCGAGCGTTCCACCACCACCAGCTTCCAGGCTGGCACGCCGCGTTCAAGCAGGGCGGCAGTAACCGCGCCGGTCCCTCCCCCCAGTTCGACCACCAGCCCGTCCCGCTCCAGCGGCACGCGCACCGCCATGCTGCTCGCCAGGGCGGGGGCGCTGGGACAGGCCGCGCCCATGGCCCGCGGATTGGCCCAGATTTCCCGGGTGAACAACGCCAGCGAAGCCGCGCCGGGGTTTTGTAGTAAAACCTTGACCAAACGTTTCATATCCTACCTGATCGTGGAACCCGCTGGACAGTGGCGACGGAATGACCACGGGCGGGCATTATCATTCATCTCGGAGGCGGTAATCCGGGGAGCCAAAGGCGGCGGAGGGGAAAGGGAGTGAGCTTTACGGAAGAAGCCCGCGGCGCCAGAAGCGAGATGACCGCCGTGGCCCTGCCGTGTTCAGGGAGCGCGCAACTGTTCCTGTTCGGCTTCGAACAGCACCGAGGCGACCTGGTGCAGACCTTCTTCTTCGGCGGTTTCGGAGATTTCCTCCCACGAAGCGCCCCGATCAATGGCCGCAGCCGTCCGGCTGTCACCTGGCAGTTCCTTGCGGACCTCGTGGAGGAACGCATCAGTCGCCTCGGCGGGATCCTCGACCGCTGCCGCTCCCTCTCGTAACGCTTCCTGTTCCGCCTCGAACAGCACCGAAGCCAGCTTGTGCAGACCCTCATCCTCGGCCAGTTCGGAAATCTCCTCCAGACTGGCTCCCCGGTCGATGGCCGCGGCAGTCTGGCTTTTGGAAGGCAGATCGTCCCGGAAAGCCCGAAGGATTTGGTCGATATTTTTCATCTCCACTGGGTGAACTCCTGTTGCTGATAAAGGGTTTATCGGATAAAACCGGGCTGGAAGTCTATTATGCCGGCAGTCAAAAGCCAATCTTGCACCGGGGTGACAAGGGCGAATCTCAATACGTCTCGAACTCGAATCGGGCCGCGCCAATGTTCAGCACATCGCCGGCCTCCAGAGCCAACACCTCGTTGGTGGCCAAGCCGTGACAGCCGACCTGAACCAAACCCGGCCCCGCCAGGTTCTGAATCCAGTACATCCCTCCCCGGAACAGCAGCTCGGCATGGAGCGGCGCCACGCCATCGGCGGTAATCCGCAGGCCGGCTTGCGGGGAACTGCCCAGCGACAACCACTTGGGAACGTAATAGTGGACTACTTGCCGGCTGGCGGCGTCGTCGCGTTCGAACCGCGCGTACAGCAGAGCGCCTGGATTGCCGATGTCGTTGAGTTCGGCGACCCGATCCTGCATCAACATCAGTTTGACGTAGCGATTTCTGAGCTCGACGCGCGCGTTCTCATTGTCGGCATGCTGATCGCACTGACGCAAGACTTCGACGAGATCGAGTAAATAGCGACCGAACTTGTCGCGCGGTCCCTGAGGATCCCAGTCCGGCAACGGACTGCATTCCCCGCTATGATCCCAGGCCAGGGTCAGCTTGAGCCGGTAAAGATCGCAGATATTCAAACTATCATTGTTTTCCAGCAGACGCCACCGCCCGCGCTGCAGTCGCTGGCCGTTCTGGCCGGTATAGGTTCGACCCTGTTCGCTGGCCGCCATCACCGCCAACTGGTCGCCCAATGCGCAAATCACGGCGTGCAGGCGGGAAATTCGCATGTATTTTGGCACGAACCCCAGGGCGAAATCGCCAAAGCCTGCGCCCGTGGCGGGATTGTAACGCCCCAGGATGATGAATGGGCGCGACACCAGTTCGATGCGCGCCGGCGCCTGGCTGGAATCGGCGCCCAGCAACAGCGCCCGGCTCAGAGTCGTACCACGGCCGAGCGCCTGACGGGCAGCGGTAACGGCGGCCCGCAGGCGGTGAGTGCGTTCGTCATCGGCTACCAGTTCGAGTGGCAGCGTGAAGGCCATGCCGCTGGCGCCTGCCGCCATCGGCCCCACACGGGTGATGGTATCGGTCCGCGACGCCGGGGCGTCCGGCCAGAACCGGTCGCAGCCCGGCTCGGGCGCCGTATCCTCGCCCCCACCCCAACCGGCCTCGCCCTGGCGCGGCAGGACCAACCGGATTTCATCCGGGCCGCAGTAGGCATGCCAGGTTCCCCGATGGTCGAGGAGATCGAGTTCCAGGTGCAGCGTCGCCGGCCCCGGTTTGGCCCGCACCCATCGGTACTCCAGATACACCGGCTGGGCATCCCGGCCATCCAGCATCCGCAGGGAAACCATCTGGCCGCCGTTGGCGAATTCCAGATCGGCGCTGCGCAACCGCACGCGAATCTCCCGGTACAACCACCAGGTCGGGTTGATCAGCAGGGCGCACAGAACGCCGCCCGGTTCCGGCGCGGCATGCGGAGTGACCGCCAGGGCCGCCAGCACCGGCTGTTCGGTATCGGCCAGCCGCGCCATCCGCTGCTCGTACCGAGCCAGCCACCTGGGAGGACCACCGCGCGCCAACCACTGATAGCGGTGGCGAAACTCGCGCAAAGCCTCCCGTTCGCGCGCTCCCTGGCGATCCTGTTTCAGGGCGATTTCGTCGAGCAACTGCAAAAATTCGCGCAGGGGAGGAGCGACGGCTGGCGGCAATCCGGGGATCGTTTCCAGCGGCGCGGGCGCGGAACCGGCGCCCACAACCGCCGGTTGCAAAGCCGGCGTGGCAACCGGCGCCTCGGCCAGAGCCACGGGCGGCATGGCCTGAGCGACCGTAGCGGCGATTGGCCGTTCGGCAGCCGGCATCTCATCCGGAGCGAAATCGAAGCCAAGGCCCAGATCCGATCCGGTCGAAGCGAAATCGAATTCATGGCCGCCGCCGGACCGGTCCGGCGGCGCGATACCCGGCGGCAGGGACAATGCATCAGCGTAATCGCCGAGAAAACAGATTTGAGCAGCCTCATCCACCATCGCCGGCACGATCTCGCGTTCCGATTGCAGGCTGGCGAACAACAGAACCGTGTCGCACAACAGGGCGATGGCGCGCGGCTTACCCTGGCAGTAGTGGGCCACCCGCTCGACGACGGCTGGCGAAAACAGATTGTCATTGGCGCAACCCGCTATGCCGAGCTGGTGGGCGATGAACAAGCCCGTTTCCGCTTCGTTCAGTCGTTCGAGGCGACAACGCACCTTAAGCGATTCCTGGATCGGGCGCAGTTCGGGCTGACGCAACTTGCCCTCAATCTCCAGCAATCCCGCCAATACCACCTGTGGGCGCTGGTCGGCCGGGACCGCCAACCCTTCCACGAATTCCCATAATCGCTGCAAGACGTCGGCGCGCAAATGGTGGGCATCATCGATGAGCAGGGCGACCGTCTGGCCGCGGCTGGCATGCTCCGCCAGCGCGTCCGGCAGGTGCTGGCTCTGCTGTTCGGCATCGAGATCGCCGCCCGGCAGCCCCAAATCGGTGCACAGATAATTGAGGATATCGGGGAAATCGAGATGCGCGTTACCCAGCAGAATAAAACGGACATCGTCGGCTTCGGCCATGCAGCGGCGCAGGGTCAGACTTTTGCCCAGTCCGGCTTCACCCGTCAACAGCAGGAATCCCTCCCGTGCCCGGATACCTTGCAGGATGGCGGCGCAGGCGGTGTCGAAATTTGCGTTGCGGTAAAACTCGCGCGGATCCTTGGGTTTGAAAGGCTTGCTGTCAAACCCAAAGTAGCTGGTATACATAACGCTTCTCCCCTGAACCGGTCGCCACCGGCAATTTTACGACCCGCGGGTTTATCCCCATAGCCCCCGGCAGTACGTCGAGCGGCTCCCTTCGTCCTGCTCGTGGATGGCGTCGCCCCGGTCAGTTTTCACCCGGATCCCATGCGTCTCTGTCTGGGGTTCCATACCGGGTTGCTATACTGTTCCAATCCACGCGCTTCGCCCGCGCGACTGTCTCCATCAACTTTACAACAATTATCCCTTTTATTTAGCCGCATGGCCGAGGATCCGCGCACGTCCCCCCCGCCCCCCCTTGCCGTATCGGCGCACCCGCCCGCTGTCGTGGCGCCGGATCCGGGCGCCGCTTCGGCCCCGCCCTTTCAACCTCTGGCGCGCTATCGGCGGCTGTTCCAGCGCTGGTTGCGGGTCAACGGTCAATGGTGTGGGCTGCTGGCCGGCGGGTTGGCGGCCTACGTGCGCGCCTTTCCGCCAGACCGGCAGCGTGGGGGCTGGCAGTGGTTGATGCGACAGTCGGCGGCTCTGGCGGCGCGCAGGCTGGACCCGGCGCTGGTCCATCTGCCGTTCGCCGCCCAGTTGCGCCTCCGGCTGGAGCGGCTCGGACCCACCTATATCAAGCTCGGCCAGATCATGGCAGTGCGCGAGGACATGCTGCCGCGCGTCATCACCGATGAGTTGAAAAACCTGTTCGACCAGGTTCCCGCCGCCCCCTTTGCGCAGATTCGCGCGCTGATCGAAACCGAACTGGGCCGGCCGTTGCCGGCGCTGTTTGCCCGGGTCGAGGAACAGCCGCTCGGCTCCGCCTCGCTGGCGCAGGTACATCGCGCCACGACCCATTCCGGCCAGGCGGTGGTGATCAAAGTCCTCAAACCTGGCGTTCGCGAAACCGTGCTGGCCGATCTCATCCTGCTGCGTCTGCTCGGCGGCCTGTTGAACCGGCTGATTCCTCATTACCAGCCAGCCGCCATCATCGGGGAATTCCGCACCTATACCGTCCGCGAGTTGGATCTGACCACCGAAGCGGACAACGGCGAAACCTTCGCCGCTCACTTTCACGACCTGCCAGCCATCGTATTCCCGCGCATGGTTCGGGAACTCAGCAGCGCCAGCGTGCTGACCATGGAGTATCTGGACGGCTTCAAACCCGGTGATCCGGCGACCTTCGAACTGGAAGACTCGGCCCGGGCTCGGGTGGTCAAGCTGGGCGCGCTGGCCATTCTGAGGATGCTGTACCGGGACGGTTTCTTCCACGCCGACCTGCATGCCGGCAACCTGCTAATCCTGCCCGGGCCAGAGATTCGGGTCGGATTCGTGGATCTGGGCATGGTCGGCCGGTTCGAGGACGAAACCCGGCGGCGGCTGCTGTACTACTACCATGCCCTGGTCAACGGCGATGTCGAAAAGGCCGCCTGGCATCTGAGCAGCATCGCCGATCTCGGGCCAGGCGGCAACCCAGCCGAATTCCGGCGGGCGGTGGTGGAATTGTCGCGGCGCTTTCTGCTGCGCGCCCGGCACGGCGATTTCAGCATCGCCCGGCTGATTCTGGAATC
>JAGTSD010000124.1 GCA_018262135.1 Pseudomonadota bacterium
GGAAACTCTCGCCAGCCGATGCGGAAGTTGTCCACGCGGGACTGGCCAGCTTGCTGGGTGGCGCGCCATGACCCACAAGAAAAAACTCATCGAAGTCGCGCTGCCGCTTGACGCCGGCAACAAGGCAACGCCGCCGGAAGGCTTCGCCGAGGTTGTGGCGATGATCCAGGCTGCCCGCGAACGGGCCTTGGCCGCCGTTAATTCCGAACTCGTCGACCTACCTCTACTGGCGTATGGGCGCGTATATCCTGCAGAAGCAAGAGGTTAAACGCTTTATGCTACTCATGATCGACAACTACGATTCCTTCACCTACAACCTGGTGCAGTACCTGGGCGAACTGGGCGAGGACGTGCACGTTTTCCGCAACGACCAGATCACCGTCCCCGCAATCGCCGAACTCCACCCGGAGCGCATCGTCCTCTCGCCCGGTCCCTGTACGCCCAACGAGGCGGGCGTGTCGCTGGCGGCCATCGCCGCCTTCGCCGGTAAAATTCCGATCTTCGGCGTCTGCCTGGGCCATCAGAGCATCGGCCAGGCTTTTGGCGGCCGCATCGTCCGCGCCGGCTGCGTCATGCACGGCAAACCCTCCGCCGTCCACCACCACGGCCAGGGCGTGTTCGCTGGCCTGCCCAACCCGTTCACCGTAGTGCGCTATCATTCGCTGGTGATCGAAAAAGCCACCCTGCCGGATTGTCTGGAAGTCACCGCCTGGACCGAGACCCCCGACGGCGCACTGGACGAAATCATGGGCGTGCGGCACCAGACCCTGCCTGTCGAAGGCGTACAATTTCATCCCGAATCCATCCTGACCGAGCACGGCCACGCCCTGCTCCAGAATTTCCTCAACCGGCGTTGAACCGCCGTGGAGATCTGCAATGTCCATCAGCCCCCAGGAAGCCCTGCAACGGACCATCGAACACCGGGAAATCTTCTACGATGAAATGCTGGCGCTGATGCGCCAGATCATGCGCGGCGAACTCTCTCCCGTCATGACCGCCGCCATCCTCACCGGCCTGCGGGTCAAGAAGGAAACCATCGGTGAAATCACCGCCGCCGCCACGGTCATGCGCGACCTCTCCACCAAGGTTCACGTGCCGCCGCCGCACGACCACTTCGTGGACATCGTCGGCACCGGTGGCGACGGTTCTCACACCTTCAATATCTCGACCACCGCCATGTTCGTGCTGGCTGCCGCTGGCGCCAAGGTGGCCAAGCACGGCAACCGGGGCGTTTCCTCCAAGGCGGGCAGCGCCGATGGGCTCGAGGCTATCGGCGCAAGGATTGATCTGGACGCGGACCAGGTGGCGCAGTGCATTCAAACCACCGGCATCGGCTTCATGTTCGCACCGAACTTTCATTCGGCGATGAAGAACGTTGCCCCGGTGCGGCGGGAAATGGGCGTGCGCACCATTTTCAACATCCTCGGCCCGCTCACCAACCCGGCCAGTGCTCCCAATCAGCTCATGGGCGTATTCCACCCCGATCTGGTCGGCATCCAGGTGCGGGTCATGCAGCAGTTGGGAGCGGACCATGTCCTCGTGGTCTGGGGAAAGGACGGCATGGATGAAGTCTCGCTGGGCGCGGCCACCATGGTCGGTGAACTCAAGGACGGCAAGATCATGGAATACGAGATTCACCCCGAGGATTTCGGGCTGGCCATGATGTCGAATCGCACCCTCAAGGTCGAAACTGCCGAGCAGTCCCGGGCCATGATGCTGGCCGCGCTGGACAACCAGCCCGGTCCCCAGCGCGACATCGTGATCCTCAACGCCGGCGCGGCGCTGTACGCCGCCAATCTGGCTGGCTCCATCGCCGGCGGCATCGAACTGGCGCGGGCCGCCATCGCCAGCGGCGCGGCGCGGGCCAAAATGGACGAGTTCGTGCGTTGCACCCAGCAACTGGCGTTATGAGCGACATCCTGCCCAAAATCCTTGCCCGCAAGGCCGAGGAGATCGCCGAGCGCAGCGCGCGGTTGAGCTTGCGGGAGTTGCGCCGGCAGGTGCAAAACCTGCCGCCGCCCCGGCCCTTCCTGAACCCTCTGGAGCGGACCATCGCCCGGGGCCGGCCGGCGGTGATCGCCGAAATCAAGCGCGCCTCGCCCAGCAAGGGTCTGTTGCGCGACCCGTTCATGCCAGCCGACATCGCCCGGAGCTACGCCGCCGCCGGCGCCTGTTGCCTGTCGGTGCTCACCGACCGCGACTTTTTCCAGGGCAGCGAGGACTACCTCAAGGAAGCGCGGGCGGCCTGCGAGCTGCCGGTGCTGCGCAAGGATTTCATCATTGATCCGTACCAGGTCTACGAAGCCCGGCTGATCGGAGCCGACTGCATCCTGCTGATCGTCGCCGCGCTGGATGACGCCAGGCTGCTGGAACTGGAGCGGCTGGCGGTGGATCTGGAACTGGACGTGCTGGTGGAAGTCCACGACGCGGATGAGTTGAAGCGGGCGCTGGCCATCGGTGCGGCGCTGATCGGCGTCAACAACCGTAACCTGCGGACTTTTGAAACCCGGTTGGAAACCACGCTCGATCTACTGCCCCGGATTCCCGCCGGCCACACCGTGGTCACCGAAAGCGGCATTCACATGCCGGCGGACGTAGCCCTGATGCGCGAACATGGCGTTCATGCCTTTCTGGTGGGCGAGGCGTTCATGCGCGCCCCCGATCCCGGCGCGAAGCTGGCGGCACTGTTTGGTAAGTGACTGATCCCCGTCCACTCATCGAAAAATTTAAACCACCCCGGCGCTATGCGCCGCCCCTCCTTGGCCAAGGAGGGGAAAACTCTTGGTCTCTCGGAGCAAAATAACCATGAAAACTCGCGTCACCTGGCTGGAAGACATGACCTATGTCGCCCAATCCCCCAGCGGTCATGCGGTGGTCATGGACGGCCCGCTGGAACTGGGCGGTCACAACCTCGGACCGCGCCCCATGGAAATGCTGCTGATGGGCATGGGCGGCTGCACCGCAATTGATGTGGTGGACATCCTGCGGAAATCCCGGCAGGATTTACGCGGCTGCGAAGTGCAACTCAAAGCCCAACGGGCCGACAACGACCCCAAGGTCTTCACCACCATCCAGGTGCACTTCATCCTGACTGTGGCAAGAACCTGAGCGCCAAACATATCGAGCGCGCCATTCAGTTGTCGGCGGAGAAGTACTGTTCAGCCTCGATCATGCTCGGCAAAACCGCCCAAATCACCCACACCTTCGAGATCCGTGACGCCTGAGAGGGGTTCACCCGACTCCGCCTGGATCGGGTTTGACGCCTCCCCCTGACGTGCTGCCACCGGCGCCCTGCCAGCAGGCATGGAGCCTGGCCAGTTGCTCCCAGATCCAGCCACCGGGGATTTCCCGACCCCACAGGACGTAATCGCAGGTATTTTCGTTGTGCAGGGTCAGTTCGAGCGCGCCCTGTGCCACGCCGTGCCCTACCAGCAACAAGCGGTCGCCCGCCTGGATCGGCGTATGCCGATGCGGCAGCATCACGACGGAACCATCGGCCCGGGTCAGATACAACGCCTGGCATTCGAGTTCCTGGGATCGGTCGTGCGGGTCGAGCAGCAAATTGCCCAGCGGTACGGCAACACCGGCGGACATCGCCAGCGTGTGCGCGAGCGCCGGAGCCTGATCCGCGTTGACGCGCACGCTCCACACCGCCGGTGCTTCCCAGCCGAAGCGCTGGGTCAACTGATCCAGCAGGGTGCTGGCCCAGGCCTCGCCGCGCTGCTTGATCTCGTCCAAGAAGGGAACCAGCAGGGGCGTCGTCAGGATCGCCAGGCACTCCCGCGCGATGATCTGGCTCGGCACCACCGTGAAGTCGGACTCGAAAGCATCGAACAGCGCCTGATTGGCCTGCAGGTTTTGCCGCAGGACTACGAACAATTCGGGATTCAGTTCCCGCGCCGTGACCACGATGGACAGGTTGTCGACATCATCCTTAGTGCAGGCGACGATGCCCACGGCCTGCTCGATGCCAGCCGCCCGCAGGGCTGGCGCCGCAGCGGCGTCGCCGCGCACCCAGCGCTCGCGGCCCTCGGCCGGTGGCGCCTGGTCGATGATCGTCACCGGAATTCCTTCCTGCTCCAACATGGAAACCATGACCTTGCCGAACCGGCCATGGCCGCACAGCACCCAGCGCCCACGTGGCGGGTCGCGGTGAGGCTTGACCACTGTGCCGGGAATGCCGGTCAGCCATTCCAGCAGGTGATAGGCCGCCGGCGCGTGCAGCGCCAGCGTCAGATAGCGGCCGAACTTGTCGAACGGGTTGATGATGTGGCGAGTACCGAAGGACGCCATGTTGCTGGCGGTTTCAACGCTTTGGGCGCGGCACAGCGCCGGCAGTGCAGGCGCCAGCAGGCGCACGGCGATGGCGATGGCCAGATTGGCGTTGTCATCGTTGGTCAGGGCGATGACGCCCTGGCAGCAGCGGTGGGGCAGCCCGGCCAGCTTCAGAACTTCCGGTTGCCGGGCGTCGGCCGCCAGCGCTGGGATATCCATGGAATGGCCGTGCAGGTCGAGCTGGCTGACCCGACTCTCCTCGATTTCGACCACCACCGCCCGCAGTCCGAGCTGGTCGAGAGCGCGGCAGATCAGTTGCCCGGTTTCGCCGTAGCCGCACACCAGGTAAAACGGCTCCCGCAGGTGGCGCACGGCCTGGCTGAAGCGCTGCAGGCGCACGGCGTTGCGAAAGTTCTGATCCTGGAGCAGCGCCAGCAGCGCGCCGATGGAGTAGGCCCAACCGATCACCGACAGATAGATGCAGAAGATGACCCACAGCCGTTGCGCCTCGGAGAATGCGTAGGGAATTTCACCGAAGCCGATGGTGGTCGCGGTGTAGCTGATGAAATAGAAGGCGTGAAACAGGCTCATCCGGGTGGGATGGCCTTCGGCGTCCACCCCGGGGACCAGGGTCAGTCCAGCGACCGAGACGGCATAGATCAGAATCAGCGTGATCAGCGGCGCCCGCATCCGCCGCAGCGCCAGAAAAAAGGTGCTTTCGTAGGCTGCCGGGTTCATCGTTTTTGCATGATCGTTTCGGCGATCAGGATGACCACCGACACCACATTGGCAAACAGAGCGCCGCCGGAGAGCGACACCACCTTGGTAGTGACTTCAGGGGTCATGCCGGCGCCGGTGACGTGCAGGCTGTATCCCCATACCAGCGCCGCCGCGATCAGTTGCAGGTCGGCGACCAGACTGGTGGACAGATGGATCGCGCCGATATGGGTGCGGTCGCCAAACTTGAGCACGGTAGCGATCAGGTTGACCACGATGGCGGCGAACAACTCGTAGACTTCGTGGTGGATCGGATTGTCCAGGTCGCCAATGAAAAATCCGAAATTCAGCGTGGCGGCCAGGACGATGAAGAAACCGAAGACGACTTTTTCCAGGTTCATAGCGGCGGACGTTCCCTTTGTTTTAGTTTTGTCATTGGAATGAGGAGAAGAGGGCCAGCCATCGAGCGTTCCAGCGTCCGATGGGATCGCGATGATCATTATAATACGATCAAAGACCTTTAATACGATCAAGACCTTGAAGGCGGCGCGCTGACCAGTCGGGCTTTCACGTTCGCTGGACCAGGGATTTTCAGATTCCCGCCCTGATGAATGGCGATGCCCGCGCGTCAGTACTCAATCCTGTTATACTTGCGCCCTTTCCAGAAAGGGCGCCGGCGCGCGGGTCGGCAGGTTGGGCGATTTCACCTGGGGAGGATAGATGCGGTGTCTCTACGGCCCATGTCCAAACTGCGGTTGCAGGGGTTCAACAACCTCACCAAAACGCTCAGCTTCAATCTCTATGACATCTGCTACGCCTCGACCCCGGAGCAGCAGGAACGCTACATCGCCTATATTGACGAGGCCTACAACGCCGAGCGGCTGACTCAGATTCTGACCACCGTCTCCAGGATCATCGGCGCCAACATCCTCAATACTGCCCGCCAGGATTACGAACCGAAGGGGGCCAGCGTCACCATGCTGA
>JAGTSD010000454.1 GCA_018262135.1 Pseudomonadota bacterium
CAGCACCGCGCCGTTCAGAATCAGGAAGTTGGCGTAGCCGGCGGGCAGACGCTCGCCATTCTCGTCGTATCGGGCGGCGGGCAGCGGCAGTTCGACCAGGCGGTAAGGTTCGCCGTCCGCCGTGCGGAACGCGCGCAATTCCTCGGCCATCGCTTGCAGCGGCTCGAAATGTGGATCAGCCGGATCGTCGCAACCCTGATGGATGATGGTGCGCGAATCGCCAAAACGTGCCAGCGTGTCGATATGGCTGTCGGTATCATCGCCGGCCAAAGAGCCCTTTCGCAACCACAGGAACCGGGTGAACCCCAGCGTGTCCCGCAGCCGCTGTTCCAGCGTCGCTTGATCCAGCCCGTTGCGGTTGGGATTCAGCAGGCATTGGGCGGTGGTCAGCAGCGTCCCCTGACCGTCGGTTTCGATGCCGCCGCCTTCCAGGATCAGGTCCACCGGCTCGCGTGGGGTCGCGCCGAACGCGCCCAGGGCGTGCAGCCGGCCGGTGATTTGGTCATCAAGATCGCAGGGATATTTACCGCCCCAGCCGTTGAAGCGGAAGTCCAGCAGCACCGGACGACCGTCGCGGTAGACCGTGATCGGGCCATGATCGCGCGCCCAGACATCGTTGGACGGTACCAGGTAGAAACGACAACGGTCCAGCCGGGCGCTGGCGGCAGCCAGCAAGCCAGTCGCTCTCGGCGTGGGGCCAGGTCAGCAGGATGGCGTCCTGGGGCGCCCATTCGGCGGGTAGTCGGGTTGCGGTTTGTGGCATGACAGTTTCCAATCGCCAAAATCATGAGGAAAGCGCATGAAGATTAAAGCCGTGCATCAGTATGCCAAAGACGTGGATACGGTCTTTGGTCTGTTTCACGATCCCGCGTTCATGAAGGTCAAGTATGAGGGAATCGGAGCGCGCCACGTCGAGGTGCTGGAATGCGCCGGCGGCGAGGGCGGCTATACGGTCAAGGTCAAGCGGGAAGTGCCGGCGGATGTGCCGTCGCTGTTGAAGAAATTCCTCAATCCGGTCAACACCGTGGTTCAGGCCGAACGCTGGGAAGGCAAGGCCGGTGGCCCTTATCGCTGCGCCTTCGAGATCGACATCGCCGGCGTGCCGGTTACCGTGAAAGGGGCCATGGAACTGCGGACCGAAGGCGGCGGTTGCGTCAACGACGTGCAACTGGAAGTCAAATGTGGGATTCCGCTGATCGGCGGCAAGCTGGCTGATTTCGTGGGCGGCGACGCCGAGAAGGCTGTGCGGGCGGAATACGAATTCATCCGCGCCCATCTGGCGAAGGGATGAGCAAATCCCCCCGCTCGCTTCGTTCGCACCCCCCTTCATAAGGGGGGCAAGAATACCCACGGTCCGGGTTGAATGCCTCCCCTTTCAAGGAGGGGTGGCGCGATAGCGCCGGGGGGATCGGGAACTTCAGTCGAACAGCCCTGCCACCGACAGGTAACGTTCGCCGGTGTCGTAGCAGAAGGTCAGCACCCGGCTGCCGTCGGGGATTTCCGGCAGTTTCTGGGCGACCGCCGCCAGCGACGCGCCCGAGGAAATGCCGATGAAAATGCCTTCCTCCCTGACGCAGCGCACCGCGTAGCGAAAGGCGTCCTCGTGGGCGACTGGCACGATGCCGTCGAGAATGGCCATGTTCATGACCGCCGGCACGAAACCGGCGCCGATGCCCTGAATCGGATGCGGACCGCGCTGACCGCCGCTGAGCACCGGCGAGGCGGTGGGTTCGACCGCGAGTACTTTGAGATTGGGGAATTTCTCCTTTAACACTTCGGCGCAGCCGGTGATGTGGCCGCCGGTGCCGACGCCGGTAATCAGATAGTCCAGCCTGTCGGGGAAATCATTGAGAATTTCCCGGGCCGTGGTAAGGCGGTGAATCTCGACGTTGGCGGGATTCTCGAACTGTTGCGGCATCCAGGCGTTCGGCGTGTCCCTCACCAGTTCCTGGGCTTTCTCGATCGCACCTGGCATCCCCTTTTCCTTGGGCGTCAGCACCAGTTCCGCGCCCAGCGCCGCCAGATAGCGCCGCCGCTCCAGCGACATGGATTCCGGCATGGTCAGGATCAGGCGATAACCCTTGACCGCCGCCGCCATCGCCAGGCCGATGCCGGTATTGCCGGAGGTGGGTTCGACGATGACGCTGTCGGGTTTGAGCAGGCCGCGCCGTTCGGCGTCCTCGATCATCGCCAGGCCGATGCGGTCCTTGATGCTGCCGCCGGGATTGGCCCGCTCCAGCTTCATCCAGACCTCGACCTGGCGGTCGGCGAACAGTCGGTTGATACGAACATGGGGCGTGTTGCCGATGGTTTCCAGGATGTTATGCGCCTTCATGATTTTTCCTCTCGCGCGCCGCGAATGATTAGAATGATCGTTAAGCTTAGAGTGTCCAATCGGGCAACGGTATCAGAAAAGATTATTCGTAAAATAGAGTTGTCCATCAATAGAGCCAACTAACCTACTGAACAACAAATGAATTTTTGAGGTTCCAGAGGCCGGCAGTCGCAAAAATAAAGTCATCCGCCAAA
>JAGTSD010000455.1 GCA_018262135.1 Pseudomonadota bacterium
CGGCTCAAGCGCGGCAAAATCGCCCGCACCTGCGGATCGTCGGCGCACAGCACCGCCAGCCCGTAGAACGGCAAGTGGTGCAGAAACTCGACAAAAGTCTCACGCAGCCGCGCAAAATCACCGCCGTAGGTTGGCAGATGATCGGCGTCGATGTTAGTGACCACCGCCAGCATCGGTTGCAGAAACAGGAACGACGCGTCGCTCTCATCGGCCTCGGCCACCAGATAGCGGCCCGCGCCCAGCCTGGCGTTCGCTCCCGCGCTGTTCAGCCGCCCGCCGATGACGAAGGTCGGGTCCAGCCCACCCTCGGCCAGCAGGCTGGCGATCAGGCTGGTGGTGGTGGTCTTGCCGTGAGTGCCCGCCACCGCGACGCCATAGCGGAACCGCATCAGTTCGGCCAGCATCTCGGCGCGCGGCACCACCGGAATCCGCGCCGCCCGCGCCACCGCCACCTCCGGATTGTCCTCGGCCACCGCGCTGGAAATCACCACCGCGTCGCAGCCGGCGACATGCTCGGCGACATGGCCCTGATAAATCGTTGCGCCCAACTGGGCCAGCCGCGCCGTCACCGCGCTGGCGCGCAGGTCGGAGCCGGATACGCGGTAGCCCAGATTCAGCAGCACCTCGGCGATGCCGCTCATGCCGGCCCCACCGATGCCGACGAAATGTACCTGGCGAATCCGGCGCATGTCGCGCCAGGCTTCGGGAATGGTCCTGATCACCGGTTTATCCATATCCTCGACTCTCGTTGCCTCCATGGTTCGTCCAGGAGCGCGCCTGTTCCAGGCACGCCTGCGCCACCTGTTCGGCGGCTTCGATTTTCGCCAGGCTCCGCGCCGCCGTCGCCATGCCCAGCAAGCGGGCGCGGTCGCCGAGCCACTCGCGCAGAATCGCGGCCAGCCGTTCGGCGTTGAGATCCGCCTGCTGGCGGATCAGCGCCGCGCCGCCCTGTTCCAGGAATCGGGCGTTGGCAGTCTGGTGGTCGTCCACCGCGAACGGGAACGGCACCAGCAGCGCGCCGACTCCCGCCGCCGCCAGTTCCGCGATCGTCAAGGCCCCGGCCCGACACAGCACCAGATCGGCCCAGCCATAGGCCTCGGCCATGTCCTCGATGAACGGCGTCAGCCGGTAGCGAGTGGCGAGTGGCGAGTGGCGAGTGGCAAGACCGGCCTCGCGCCCGGCAAACCGTTCCGCTGGCGGCGGCAAAGCGGCAATGGCTGCCCGTACCGGATTACCGACGGTGACCGCCCCCCGCGCCGGCGAAAACGTATGGGGAAACGCCTCCAGCACCCGGCTGGCGAAACGGGACAGTCCGCGGTTGGTCAGCCCGGCGATAGCGTTCTGCTCGTGCACCACCAGCGGAATGCCCAGCCACCGGGCCATCATTCCACCGGGGCCGCTGGCGAAACCGCCCATGCCCAGCACCACGCGCGGGCGGAGCCGCCGCAGGATCGCGCTCGCCTGCCATAGCGCCCGCCCCAGCATGAGCGGGGTCCGCAGCTTTCGGCCCAGCCCCTTGCCGCGCAGGCCACTCACCTCGATCCATTCCACCGGAATGCCCGCCTTCGGCACCAGGGTCGCCTCCAGGCCGCTCCGGGTGCCCATCCACGCCACCGGCACGCCGCGCGTCCGCAACTGCTCGGCCACCGCCAGCGCCGGGCACACGTGGCCGCCGGTTCCACCCGCCATGATGAGTACTGGACGCGCGCCGCTCACTCTTCGTGCACTCCTCCAGCGCGGGTCTCGACATCGATCCGCAACAGAATCGCCAGCGTCATGCACATCACCACCACGCTGCTGCCGCCGTAGCTCATCAGCGGCAGGGTCAAGCCCTTGGTCGGCAGCACCCCCATGTTGACGCCCATGTTGAACAGCGCCTGGATCCCGAACCACAGGCCGATGCCATAGGCCAGCCAGGCCGAAAACTTCATGTCCAGCCGCCCCGCCCGCCGTCCGATGGCGAAAGCCCGCCATACCAGGGTCGTGAACAGGGCGATCACGATCAGGATGCCGGCCAGCCCCAGTTCCTCGGCCAGCACCGCGAACAGAAAATCGGTGTGGGCTTCCGGCAGATAAAACAGCTTTTCCACGCTCGCGCCCAGGCCGACCCCGAACAGTTCGCCGCGACCGATGGCGATCAGCGAATGGACCAACTGGTAGCCCGTGGTTTCCGGGTTCGCCCAGGGATCGAGAAAGCTCAAAGCCCGCGCTAACCGATAGGGCGAGAACAGGATCAACACCACCATCACCGCCGCGGTTCCAACCTGCAAGGCGCCAAACTGCCAGAGATTGACGCCAGCCAGAAACACCATCCCCAGCGCAGTCGCCATCAGCACGATCACGCTGCCGAAATCGGGTTCCAACAACAGCAGGACCGCCAGCACCGCCAGCACCACCATCGGCCGAAACAACGCCAGTGCCGAGGTGCGGAAATCGGCGGTCCGCAATTCCTCGCCGTGCCGCTTGAGATAGCCGGCGACGTAGATCAGGGCGAACAGCTTGGCGATTTCCGACACCTGGATATTGATGGGACCGGCGCCGATCCAACGCATGCTGCCGTTCACTTCCTTGCCGATGCCGGGGATCAACACCAACACCAGCAGGCCGATGGCCGCCAGCAGCAGCAGCGGCCCCGCTCGCCGCCAGCGCGCCACCGGAATCAGGAACATCACTCCAGCCGCCAGCAGGCCAACTGCTACGAACGCGCCCTGGCGCAACAGAAAATAAAAGGGTTGACCGGTCTGACGGTCGGCAATCGGCATCGAAGCCGACGTCATTATCAGCAGGCCCAGCGCCAGCAGCAGCAGGGCCGGGACCAGCACCCAGGGATCGGGGAACGGCAGCGCGGATTGGCCCGCGCCAGCGCGCGGCAGCGTGTTCCGGTTCGTGGAACCGTCGGCAGTTGCGCTCAGCATTCGGGCAATCTCCGCACTGCGGCGGCGAACACTGCGCCGCGTTCTTCGTAACCGCCGAACATGTCGAAGCTGGCGCAGGCCGGCGATAGCAGCACGCTATCGCCCGGTTGGGCCAGTCGCGCCGCCGCCACCACCGCTGCCTCCATATCCGCCGCCGGTTGCAAGGGCGCGCTATTGCCCAGCG
>JAGTSD010000125.1 GCA_018262135.1 Pseudomonadota bacterium
AATCGTCCATGTCCACGTCGCGCTTGTTGGCGCGAGCGGCGAACAGGGCGGCCTCGTTGACCAGGTTGGCCAGATCGGCGCCGGAGAAACCCGGCGTGCCCCGGGCGATCACCGAGGGCTTGACGTTGTCGGACAACGGCACCTTGCGCATGTGGACCTTGAGGATCTGCTCGCGCCCGCGCACGTCGGGCAAAGGCACGACCACCTGCCGGTCGAAACGGCCTGGCCGGAGCAACGCCGGGTCGAGCACGTCGGGCCGGTTGGTGGCGGCGATGACGATAATGCCCTCGTTGCCCTCGAAGCCGTCCATCTCCACCAGCAGTTGATTCAGGGTTTGCTCGCGCTCGTCATGGCCGCCGCCCAGGCCCGCACCGCGATGCCGGCCCACGGCATCAATTTCGTCAATGAAGATGATGCAGGGCGCATGCTTCTTGGCCTGTTCGAACATGTCGCGCACCCGCGAAGCGCCGACGCCGACGAACATTTCCACGAAATCGGAACCGGAGATCGAGAAGAACGGCACTTTCGCCTCGCCGGCGATAGCCTTGGCCAGCAGGGTCTTGCCGGTGCCAGGGGAACCGACCATCAGCACGCCGCGCGGAATCTTGCCGCCGAGTTTCTGGAACTTGCTGGGATCGCGCAGGAACTCCACCAGTTCGAAGACTTCCTCCTTGGCCTCGTCCACTCCGGCGACATCGGCAAAAGTGACCTTGATCTGGTCCTCGCCCATCATCCGGGCGCGTGATTTGCCGAACGACATCGCGCCCCGGCCCGCACCGCCACCCTGCATCTGCCGCAGGAAAAACACCCAGATGCCGATCAGCAGCAGCATCGGGAACCAACTGATGAAGATCTGCATCAGCAGGCCCTGCTTCTCCGGCGGCTGGCCTTCGATCTCCACGCCGTGGTTGAGCAACTCGCCGATCATCGGGCTGTTGTCGGTTTCCGGGCTGTAGGTGGTGAAGCGTTCGCCGCTGTCGGTTCGGCCCTGGATGGTGCGGCCATCAATCGTCACCTGCTTGATTCGCCCCTGTTTAGCGTCTTGCAGGAATTGCGAGTAGGACATCTGAGCAGTCGGCGCCACCTTGGGGCCGAAGCTGTTGAACACCGACATCAGCACCACCGCGATGACCACCCACAACAGGATGTTCTTGACCATGTCGTTCAAGGCACGCACCTCAACTTGCGCAACTGCAAAAAGAAAATGGTTTGAAAGTCGCGGAATTTTTAGACCCGCTCACCCGCGATAGTTCCTGGCCAGCAGGTATTGCTCGGCGCTGCGGGCGCGCGAGGCTTTGGGCTTGCGAATCGCCACCGTAGCGAACGCGGCGCGCAGTTCGCGCAGAAATGGGTCGAAACCCTCGCCCTGAAACGCCTTGGTCAGAAAATCGCCGCCGGGCCGCAGACAGCGCCGGGCAAAATCCAGAGCCAGTTCGGCCAGATACATCCCGCGCGGCTGATCCACCGCCTTGATGCCACTGGTATTGGGAGCCATGTCGGAGATTACAAGGTCTGCTGGCCGGCCGTTCAGCGCATTCAGCAACCGTTCCAGCACCGCCGCCTCGCGGAAATCGCCCTCGATGAAGTCCACGCCAGGCAACGGCTCCATCGGCAGGATGTCCAGCGCGATCACTACACCGTGTCCGCCCACGAACCGCGCGGCCAGTTGCGACCAGCCGCCCGGCGCGGCGCCCAGGTCCACCACTATCTGGCCGGGTCGCAGCAGATGGTCCTTCTCGTGGATTTCCAGCAGCTTGTACGCGGCGCGGGAGCGATAGCCTTCCGCTTGGGCGCGCTTGACGTACTCATCGGTGAAATGCTCCCGCAGCCAGCGGGCGCTGCTTTTACTGCGGGCCATTCGGCGGTTGTTCCCGGTCGCGGGCGGCCCGTTGCAGGACGTCGCGAGCACGGATCACGATCCAGAGCATCCCCAGCAGGCCATAGCTTGCCAGCACCAGCAGTTGTGCCAACAGACTGTCCAGCAAGCGTCCCTGGACGAGCAGCAGCAGTACGCCGACCACCAGGATGATCGCCAGGTCCAGCTTGACCTCGTTCAGCGGGCTGGGGGCTACCGTCATGCCCTTGCCGCCGGTTACACTGCGTGAATTTTCAGCCATCGCGGTAACTTCTCGTGTTCGCGCTCACCCATCCGCAGAAGCGTCATCTCAAGGCCCTGGCCCATCCTCGCAAGCCGGTCGTGATCGTCGGCGATAGCGGCGTTACCTCGGCAGTCCTGCACGAAATCCTGCTGGCGCTCGATCATCACGAACTGATCAAAATCCGGGTCAACGCCGAGGATCGCGAAGCGCGCGAGGCCATGATCGAGAAGATTTGCGCGACGACCGAAGCGGCGCTGGTCCAGCGGGTTGGCCATGTCGCTACGCTATTTCGGCGCAACCCCGAAGCGCCGCGCATCGAACTGCCGTAAGCGGCGCAGCTGTCTGAAAAAATCAAGGATGGTGCTGGTGGTGGGACTCGAACCCACAAGGCCCGTCAAGGCCGCAGGATTTTAAGTCCTGTGTGTATACCATTCCACCACACCAGCACGAGGCTTCAATTGAATGAAACCGGCAATCCAGGATTCTATCCATGATTACGGGAAATACCAAGGAGAGCCCAAAATACCCCTGTGAATAGGATTGCCAAAGGCAACCCTATTCACGTTGCCAGTCCTTACGCCTCCACCACCGGAATCTTGCCAATCCTGGCCTGCCACTCGCGCGGGCCGGTCTTGTGGACGCTGGAACCCTTGGCGTCCACCGCCACCGTCACTGGCATGTCCTTGACCTCGAATTCGTAAATCGCCTCCATGCCGAGGTCCTCAAACGCCAGCACCTTGGCCGCCTTGATCGCCTTGGACACCAGATAGGCCGCGCCGCCGACCGCCATCAGATACACCGCCTGGTTATCCTTGATCGCCTCAATCGCCGTCGGACCGCGCTCGGCCTTGCCGACCATGCCCAGCAAACCGGTCTGTTCCAGCATCTGGCGGGTGAACTTGTCCATGCGGGTCGCCGTCGTCGGGCCAGCGGGACCGACCACCTCGTCGCGCACCGGGTCTACCGGGCCGACGTAGTAGATGAAGCGGTTGGTGAAGTCCACCGGCAGCTTCTGGCCGGCGCTCAGCATGTCGGTCATCCGCTTGTGGGCAGCGTCGCGGCCGGTCAGCAGCTTGCCATTGAGCAGCAGCACCTCGCCCGGCTTCCAACTCGCCACCTCGGCGCGGGTGACCGTAGCCAGATCCACCCGGCGGGCGTTAGTCGGCGCGTAGGTCAGCTTCGGCCAGTCGTCCAGACTCGGCGGATCGAGCTTGGCCGGGCCGCTGCCATCCAGGTGGAAATGGGCGTGGCGGGTGGCGGCGCAGTTTGGCACCATCGCAATCGGCAGATTGGCGGCGTGGGTGGGATAGTCGAGCACTTTGACATCGAGGACGGTAGTCAAACCACCGAGACCCTGCGCGCCGATGCCGAGCGCATTGACCTTCTCATACAGTTCGATGCGCAGTTCCTCGGCGCGATTCTTCGGGCCACGGGCGATCAGTTCCTGAATGTCCACCGGGGCCATCAGCGATTCCTTGGCCAGCATGAACGCTTTCTCCGGCGTGCCGCCGATGCCGATGCCAAGAATGCCCGGTGGACACCAGCCCGCGCCCATCAGCGGCACGGTCTTCAGCACCCAGTCCACCAGATCGTCGGACGGATTCAACATGGCGAACTTGGACTTGGCCTCGGAACCGCCGCCCTTGGCTGCGCAGATCACCTCGACGTGGTGACCGGGGACGATTTCGTAATGCACGACGGCCGGGGTATTATCCTTCGAATTCTGGCGCTTGCCCGCCGGGTCGCGCAGCACCGAAGCGCGCAGCTTGTTGTCGGGGTTCATATAGGCGCGGCGCACGCCCTCATCCACCATCTCCTGCACCGATAGTTGGGCGTCCCAATGCACGTCCATACCGACCTTGAGGAACACCAGCGCGATGCCGGTATCCTGACAGATCGGGCGGTGACCCTCGGCGCACATCCGTGAGTTGATCAGAATCTGCGCGATGGCGTCCTTGGCCGCCGGGCTTTCCTCGCGCTCGTAGGCTGCCGCCAGCGCCTTGATATAGTCAACCGGATGGTAGTAACTGATGTACTGGAAGGCGTCGGCGATGGATTGGATAAAGTCTTCTTGGCGGATGGTGGTCATGCTGTGCTCCCATGGCGAGGAATGGGGCGCGGGACCGCGCCCGGACATTGTTATGGCGGGCGCTATTTTAACAGCATTCCCCCGAGGGGCGGCGATGCTCCGTTACCGTGAAAGCCCCCGGATCCAAGAAGCGTTTTTGGCCAGCCTCTGGCGAGCTAACCGGTTGAAAACCAACCATCATCCCTGCCCCTCTCCCGCAAGCGGGCGAGGGGTTTTTAGACAGTCTCTACGATTGTGAGGCGCTCAGAGACATCGGCGCCTGAGCGTCACTTCTTCGCGTTCTTGATCAGGAAGTCGAGCACCAGCTTCTTTTCCTCCTCGTTGAGCCCGGCGCGCGGGAACATGCTCTGGGTGATGCCAAGCCACTGCTTTTCGGTGAACTGACCCACATCGCGCGGGCCATGGCAGACGGTGCAGCGCTGGTAGAAGATCTTCTCGCCTGGGGTCAGCGAGGCAGTGGCCTTCTCGCGCAGCGCCACGGCACGCTCCAAGCCGAAGAACTTCTCGTCGAATTTCAACTCCTGGTCGCCGGTGATCGGCGGCGGCTCGAAGGCGCGACTGCCGCCGGGATCGGCATCGGTGCACTTGCGCAGCGAGGCCAGGCAGGTATTGGCTGTGGTCGCCTGAGTCAGTCCGCTCGATGGGCGAGACGAGGTGACGAAATTGATCAGTCCGTTGTTGCAGCGGCCCTTGCTGTCGATCTGCGGCCAAGCGCCCTCATACAGGCTGACCACGCCGGGCATGATCTTGTCGGAGACGCGCGCGCCGACGACCATCGCCCCGCGCTCGTTGTACAGCTCAACGAGATCGCCGTCCGCGATGCCGCGCTCCTTGGCGTCCTCGACGCTGATCGTCAGCGGCTCGCGGGTCTGCACCGTGTAGTGCTTGCGCAGCGACTCGGAGTTGTTCATCTGCGAGTGCAGCCGCCAGTACGGGTGCGGGCTAACGACGTGCAACTGCCCTTTCTTCGCATTGCCCAGGTACTCGCCAGGCTCGAGCCACTTGGGCATCGGCGGCATGTCGGGCAGGTTCATTTTCTCGACCGTGGCCGAGTACATCTCGATCTTGCCGGTCGGGGTGTGCAGCGGGTTCTTCTGTGGATCGTCGCGGAAGTTGCTGTGGCGCACCCACTGGTGCGCCTCCGGTGGCACCTTGATCGGCGCCATGCCCACTTCCCAGAACTGCTCGAAAGGCATGTTGGCCGCCGCCGAGCAGCCGGTGTAGCCAGCCTTGATGTAGTCCATCTGCGTCTTGCCTTCGGTGAAGGCGTATTCGACGCCGCACAGCGCCGCGAGCCGGCGGAAAATCTCGAAGTCGTCGAGCGCCTCGCCCACAGGGGCGATCACCTGCTTCATCGCGAACACCTTGTCGATGTTGTAGGTGCCACCCGTGGAGATGTCGTTGCGCTCCATCGTCGTGGTGGCTGGCAGCACGATGTCGGCCCAGCGCGCCGAGCCGTTCCACCAGCAGTCTTGGCAGATGATCGTGTCGACGTCGGCGATGGCGCGCGCCAGTTCGTTCAGGTCCTGCTGGTGCGAGTAGGCGTTGTTGCCGGCGTTGTAGATCAGCTTGATCTTCGGGTAGGTGTACTTGCTGCCGTTGGGTAGTGTTCTAGACTTGGATGTGCTATATTTTTAACCTTGAATTAAATTGGGTATTTTTAATCTTTTTAAGGAGTTTCAATATGGTTTTAATTCCTGTCCTTTGCCCCATTTGTGGTCATGATAAAATTTCAAAGCGTGGGAAA
>JAGTSD010000456.1 GCA_018262135.1 Pseudomonadota bacterium
CATGCCGTTTACAATAATAGCTTTACGAAAGATCGTGCGTATCGTGACCCCATCCACTCAACGATTTCATTGGAATTTTCTGGCGCCGCGCTACTGGCCAATCTGGCTGGGGCTGGGATTGATGAAGTTCATGGCGGCGCTGCCGTTTCGCTGGCAACTGGCGATAGGTGGTCAAACAGGCCGCTGGATCGGCAAAATCGCTCGTCGTCGCCGGCGTATCGCCGAAATTAACCTGGAACTATGTTTCCCGGAACTGTCGCCGATTCAACGGGCCACCCTGCTCGAGGAGCATTTCGCCGCTCTGGGTATTGGCCTGTTTGAAACCGCCATGGCTTGGTGGGCGCGGGATGACAAGTTGCGCGATCTGGCGCGGGTCGAGGGCCTCGGGCATCTGCAACAGGCGCTGGATCGCGGCAAGGGCGTCATCCTCCTGACCGGGCATTTCACCCCGCTGGAACTGGGCGCCCGCTTCATCACCTGGCATCAGCCCTTTCATGCCATGTACCGGTCCCACAAGAACCCCCTCTACGAAACCGTGATGCGCCGCGAACGCGAGCGCCGGTCCCGGTTCCCACCGTTGCCACACGAAGATCTGCGAGGTCTGTTGCGGGCCTTCAAAAAGGGCCGCGCAGTATGGTACGCCCCCGATCAGAATCATGGCAGGCGCAATAGCGTCTTCGTACCGTTTTTCGGCATCCCCGCCTGCACGATCACCGCCACGTCGCGCCTGGCGGCCTTGAGCGGCGCGGCGGTGGTGCCCTACTTCCCCCGGCGTTTGTCGGGAACCAGGGGCTATGAGGTCGTCATCCTTCCTGCCCTGGAAGCTTTCCCGAGCGGCGACGTCATCGCCGACACTCAACGGATCAACGAGTTACTGGAGCATTACATCCGCCAGGCGCCCGAGCAGTATCTCTGGGTTCACCGCCGAATTTTTACAACCTCTGAAACCGGATTCCCCGCCATGCGTTACCGCGCCGATCTCCCCGCTGATCCCGCTATCCGCCGCATCCTGATCATCAAGTGGAGCGCCATGGGGGATGTGATCATCGCCACCGCCCTTTTTGAGGATATCGTCCGGGCTTTCCCCAACCGGGAAATCCACCTCGATACCCAGCCTGCCTGGCAACCGCTGTTCGCCCATGATCCCCGGTTTCAGCGAATTCTCACGGTTGACTGGCACGACCGCCGCCGCCGGCTCCGCCAGATGGGAGCCTGGCTGCGGCAGGTGCGGGCGGGGAATTACGATCTGGTGATCGATCTCCAGTGCAACGACCGCTCCCGCCTGCTGTTGAGCCTGTTGTGGCTAAGCGGCCACCCCATCCGCCATCGCCTCGGCAACCGCCGTTGTGTGCCCTACAACATCGCGCCGGTCGAACTGCCCCAGCCGGCGCATACCATCACTCGCACCCGCGCTGCCTTGCAGGCAGGCGGCATCCCAGCAACAACGCTACGGCCTGTCCTCTACATCTCCGAGCGCAACCGTACCCGTGCCCAAGCGCTCATGGACCAACACGGATTAGCGCCCGGCCATTACGCTATCTTCCTCCCCGGCTGCAATCCCAACGGCCATCTAAAACGTTGGGGCGCCAACCGCTACGCTGCGCTGGCGAACCTGTTACATCGTGAAGGGTTGGCGCGGATCGTGCTGATTGGCGGCCCGGATGAAGTGGATGAATGTCGGCGCATCGCCCAGCAATGTGGTCCCTGGCTGGTGAATCTGTGCGGGCAAACCGAAATTCTCGATATCCCGCCGTTGTGCGAACCCGCACGCTTCATCGTCGCCAATGACACCGGCACCGCGCATCTGGCCGCCGCCACGCCCACGCCGATGACGGTGCTCTGTGGTCCCACCGACCCGCGTCGGGTCAAGCCGCTGGGCGATAACGTCACTACCTTGCAAGCTGACCTGCCCTGCATCAACTGTTATCGCAAGACCTGCTCCCACCATAGTTGCATGGCGATGTTGACGCCAGCACGGGTACTGCTGCAACTCCGGGAAACGGCGCAAGAGAAAGCGTGATTCGTTGCTTCGCGCTGGACGCAGTCAGGTTTTGTCAGTCGCACCGGGCCGATATTCACCCGGCAGCGGTGGAGCATCTTCCGGCAGCAATTGAGTTCCGTACTTGGCGAACTGATGGTATTCGTACAGCTTGGCGTATTTGAGGAAAACGTAGAACGCTGCGACCACCGAGTTGATAAAGCCGGCCCAGCCATTGAGAAAATTGCGCTTGAACAGATAGCTGCGGATGAAGAACAGCGGTGGGTAGAACAGCATGATCAGCGGGATGCCCCAGCGTTGTTTCCTGATTTTGTCCGCCACCAGACCGGTCGAGTAGGCGTTGATCTTCTCAACCTTGGTGTGAATGTCGGTCTCGCCATAGTGATACAGCGGTCCCTTCAGCCGGGCGATGCGGCCCTGAATCTTGGGCGCGGCATGGATCGGCATGTCGTCGATGTCGCCCCGCCGCTTGTCGAACAGGCGCAGATAATGATTCATCCGGGTCGCCGGGTTATACATGCGCCAGAACATCTGCTCCTGACGAGGTATTTCGTAGCCTTCCGCCACGGGTCCCGCTTGCAGCAACTGACGAATTTCCACCTGGAGGGCGGGCGATAGCGCCTCATCGGCATCCAGCAACAGCACCCAGTCATAAGTTGTCGCCGCCAGCGCCTTTTGTTTTTGCGGACCGTAGCCCATGAATTCATGCTGGGTGATGCGCGCGCCGTAGCGCTGGCCGATAGCCAAGGTGTCGTCGCTGCTGAAGGAATCCAGCATAACGATTTCATCGGCCCATTTGACGCTCTCCAGGCAAGCCGTCAAAGTGCGGCCATTGTTGTAGGTGGTGACAAAAACCGAGAGCCGGGTTCGCTCAGTCATGAA
>JAGTSD010000126.1 GCA_018262135.1 Pseudomonadota bacterium
CGGGTTAGCGGCAGACGGATGCTGAACCGCGCGCCCTGCCCCGGTTTAGACCGCACTGATAACCGGCCGTTGTGCTGCTCGGTGATGATGAAATAGGACACCGACAGGCCCAGGCCCGTCCCGGCGCCCACCTCCTTGGTGGTGAAAAATGGCTCGAAGATGCGCTTGAGCGTTTTTTCATCCATGCCGGGGCCATTGTCAATGACTTCGATCAAGGCGTATAGCGCTTCGCGGCGGGTGCGCAGCGTGATGACCGGCGCCGGCGTGCTCTTCTCGGCCATGGCCTGGGCGGCGTTCTTGACCAGATTCAGGATCACCTGCTCGATTTCCGTCTTGTCGCAATACACCAGCCGCAGGGCAGGGTCGTAATCGCGGGCGATGGCGATCCGCTTGAAATCGTATTTCTTTTTCAAATCGTAGTCGCTGGCGGCCAGCCGCAGCACGGTTTCCAGCATCTCCTCCACATCCACCCGCGCGAACCGCGATTCGCTGCGCCGGCTGAAGGACAGCATGTCGGCGACGATCTTGGCCGCACGGGCGCCGGCTTCGCGGATGCCTTCCAGGAACCGCAGGATCTGGCGCTGTTCCAGATAGCGGTGGAGTCGGTCCAGGTCAATGCCGATGGCGTCGGCCACCGCCCGATTCTGCGGCATGTCCGGGGCCATGCGGCGCAGGATATTCTGGCTGCCCTGCAGGATGGCGCCCAGCGGGTTGTTGATCTCGTGGGCCATCCCCGCCGCCAGCCCGCCCACCGACAACATTTTTTCGGTTTGCACCATCATGGACTCGATTCGAATCCGGGCGGTCACGTCGTCCATCCGAATAACCGCGCCGCTTGCCCCATCCGCCGTTAAAGGATAGACCATGACATCGGCATAGTGGAGTTCGCCCTGCACGTCCAGCGTCATCCGTGGGGTCTTGATCGGCCGGCCGAGTTGGATGGCTTGCCGCACCTGCTCAAACTGACCCTCCAGATGCGGGAATACGTCACCGAAGAACCGGCCTTGCGCCGCTTCCCAGGATACGCCGCCGGCCTGTTCGGCGGGCTGGTTCAGCACCGTGATGTAGCCCCAGGGATCGACACTGATCAGCACCGAGGGCATCGAATCAATCATGTTCTTGAGATAGAGCCGCATCCGCGCCACTTCTTCCTTGGCGCGCTTCTGCTCGGTAATGTCAATGGCCACCCCGAGCACTACGGTTTCGTTCAGGCCCGGTTCGCTGAAGGGAATCTTGAGGGTTTGCATGGTGTGAACCTGGCCGGCCTGGTCGGTGAAGGGTTCCTCGGCGATGAACTTGGGAATTCCGCTGGCGATCACTTCCCGGTCGTCAGCCAGCATCCGCTCGACCTCCTCGTTGGCAGCATGAACCATGCGATGGGAACAATTGACGAGTTCTTCGACGGTCATGCCAAGCGCTTCGGCGGTGGCGCGATTGGCCAGCAGGAACCGCCCCTGGCGGTCCTTGGCGAAGATCATGTGCGGCACCAGGTCAATGATGCGCCGCAACCGCAATTCGCTTTCCTGCAACGCCGCTTCCGCCTTGACCTGTTCGGTAATGTCCGTGCCGGTGCCGCGATAGCCCCGGAATCGGCCCTCGGCGTCGTAAACGGGTTTGCCGTTGATCTTGAGGCAGCGGCCCTCGCCATGGTGATTGCGGAGTCCGGTCCGGTAGACGAAATCGCGGAATGGCAGATGCTCTTCCAGCAACTCCCGATGGCGGCGCCACTTTTCCTGGTCGTCAGGTGAACTGGCTGCGCCGATTTCCCAGCGGGCGCGACCGAGGACATGGTGCGGGGCGATGCCGGTCAGGTCATAAAATCGTTCGGACAGATAGGTGAAGCGCAGATGCTCGTCCATCTCCCAGATCCAGTCGCTGGCCGCTTCGGTCACGTCGCGAAACCGGGCCTCGCTTTCGCGCAGCGCCGCTTCCACCTGCCGGCGTTCGTTCAGCTCGCGCTGCAATTGCTGGGTGCGCTGCGCCACCCGCCGTTGCAACAACCAGGACCATGACAGGGCAATGGCGACGACCACGCTCAGTGGCATCAAGAGCCAGATTGCATGGCGCAGCATCACCGCGAATCCATCCATGTCCTGCCGCACCGGGCCGAACCAGCGATCGAGCAGGATTTCGTGGTAGGAGAAAGGATCGAGGACGGTTACAGTCGCGGCGCCGATGACCGCCAAAAGCGCCAGCCCCAGGTAAACCCGCCACCCCCGCCTTGGCCGGGCGCCGGACGGCGACGATGGGGACAGCTCAGGGGAAAACGGGGAAGGCGCGGGCATGGGGGCTGGCGAATGAAAGGTTAGCCGTTATCATAAGGCTATTTCACGGCGAATCGGCCGATGCGAGGCACGAACGATGGCGTTGGGACCGGTGATGCTGGGACTGGAGGGGGTGGAGCTGACCGCGCAGGAACGGGAAGTCCTGTGCCATCCCCTGGTGGGCGGGGTCATCCTGTTCACTCGCAACTACCAGTCGCCGGCGCAGCTCGCGGCGCTGACCGCCGCCATTCACGCCTTGCGCCAGCCACGGCTGCTGGTGGCGGTGGATCACGAAGGCGGCCGGGTGCAACGGTTCCGGGAGGGGTTTACCCGCTTGCCGCCAGTGCGCCGACTGGGCGAGATCTACGACCAGGACCGGATGCGCGCCAAGCAGTTGGCCCGGGTTACCGGCTGGCTGATGGCCGCCGAGTTGCGGGCGGCGGGCGTGGATCTGAGTTTCGCTCCCGTGCTGGACCTGGATCACGGCGTGAGCGGGATCATCGGCGACCGGGCGTTTCACCACGAGCCAGAAAGCGTAGCGGATCTGGCGCACGCTTACGTGAGCGGGATGCAGAAGGCCGGCATGGAGGCGGTAGGCAAGCACTTCCCCGGCCACGGCGGCATCGCTGCCGACTCCCATCTGGAACTGCCGGTGGACCTGCGCCCGCTCGCGGCGCTGGAAGCAGCCGATCTGCTGGCTTTCGAGCGGATGATCCATTATGGCCTGGCGGCCCTCATGCCCGCGCATGTGGTGTATCCGCTGGTGGACGATCGGCCGGCTGGATTCTCGGCGCGCTGGCTGAAAGGCATCCTGCGCCAGCGGCTGGAATTTCAGGGTGCGATTTTCAGCGACGACCTGGACATGGCCGGCGCGCACGTTGCCGGCGCACCGCCGGAACGGGCCGATGCGGCGCTGGCGGCGGGTTGCGATATGGTGCTGGCCTGCAACGACCGTCGCGCCGCCATCGCTATTCTCGACCACCTGCGGTATACCCCCGATCCGGTGACCCAGGTACGGCTGATCCGCCTGCACGGGCGCGGCCACCCTACCGTGGAGCGACTGCATCGCAATCCGGTCTGGCAACGAGCTGTGCGGCTGGTGCATGATTACGATGCGTTCCCGCTGCTGGAGATGGATATCTGAGCCCGGAAATCACCCTGTCGCTACCCCCTTACACGGAGTCCCACATGTCCAGCATCACTGCCGAACAGGCGCTCGCTGTTCTGCGCGAAGCCGAGTTGCTCTGCCCGCCGGAGCAGATCGAGGCTGCACTGGACCGTTTGGCCGTGGCCATCACCGCCCGGCTGGAAGGCCGCGATCCCCTGGTGCTGATGGTGATGAACGGCGCGTTCGTGACCGCTGCGCGCCTGCTATCCCGGCTGCGGTTTCCACTGCGGGTCGGTTACCTGCACGCCACCCGCTATCGCAGCGGCACGCGCGGTGGCGAAATCAACTGGATCGCCCCGCCGCGGCCGGCGGTGACCGGGCAGGTGGTGCTGGTCGTGGACGACATCTATGATGAGGGCGACACGCTCAAGGCGATTCTGGACGAGGTGCGCCAGCAGGGCGCGGCGGCGGTTTGCAGCGCCGTGCTGGTGAACAAACGGCACGACCGCAAGGTTTCGGGCCTGACGGTGGATTTCATCGGGCTGGAGGTTCCCGATCGTTACGTGTTCGGCTGTGGCATGGACTACAAGGAGTACTGGCGGCAACTGCCGGTCATCTACGCCGCCCGCGACTGAATGCCTGGCGAAAATCGCCGCTCTCCCGCTCGCGAGACTCCCGACCATGCCCCCAACCATCGCGATCATCGGAGGCACCGGCCTCACTGCGCTGGACACCCTGAAAATCACCCATCGGGAAACCCTGTCCACGCCCTACGGCGAGCCGTCCAGCCCTCTGGTTCATGGCGAACTGGGTGGCCAGACCGTGGTGTTCCTGTCCCGCCACGGTCCGCATCACACGCTCCCGCCGCACAGGATCAACTATCGGGCCAACCTGTGGGCGCTACACCGGGTCGGCGTGCAACATGTCATCGCGGTGGCGGCGGTGGGTGGCATTCGGGACGACATGGAACCGGGCGTCCTGGCTTTCCCGGATCAGCTTGTGGATTATACCTGGGGGCGGCCCTGCACCTTTTTTGAGGATAATCTCAGCCAGGTCACCCATATTGACTTTACCGAGCCGTACTGTGGCGAGCTGCGACAACGGCTGATTCAGGCCGCTCGCGCGCTGAATCTCGGCGCCCTTGAATCCTGCACCTACGCGGCGATGCAGGGGCCGCGCCTGGAAACGGCGGCGGAGATCCGCAAGTTGGAGCGGGACGGTTGCGACATCGTCGGCATGACCGGGATGCCGGAAGCGGCGCTGGCCCGGGAATTGGGCTTGCGCTATGCAACGTGCGCGGTGGTAGCGAATCGGGCAGCGGGTAAAATACCGGGTGAAATTACCATGGCCGAGATCGAGCGGAATCTGGTCGAGGGCATGGACAAGGTTAAAATGCTGCTGGCGCGGGTGATTCCGATGTAGGACGAGGGACGGCAGGCACTGGATTTCGTGCTTCATCGCGGTTGGTGGGCGTCGAACCATGCATCCGACAATCCAGGAAAAGCCAAGCGTTCGCGAAGGACAGTACGCTGCGTAACTTAATGAAAATCAAGGTGAATAATCAAGCCAAATGAATAGCCAAGTGGTCTTTTTGCAGGAGTTCCTGAACCATCCTCGTCAGGTAGCTTCTCTGATTCCCAGCTCGCGCTTTCTCGAACGGCGCATTGTGCAACTGGCGGAAACGCGGTCGGCCCAGACCATAGTGGAACTGGGCGCCGGCATTGGCGGTACGACCCGGGCGATTCTCAAAACGATGTCGCCCAACGCGAAACTGCTGAGCATCGAGATCAATCCACGGTTCTGCGTATTGCTCCGCCGCATCAAGGATCCTCGACTCATCGTGCATTGTGGCGGCGCTCAGGAACTGCGGGAGGCTATCTCGCGGTATGGCCTGCCCGCACCCGATGCGGTTATTTCGGGGATACCGTTTTCCACGCTCGGGCGCGGCGTAGGCCCGAGGATTATCGAGACGATTTCCTCGGTGCTCCTCGTTGGCGGCCGTTTCGTGGCGTACCAGGTCAGCAAGCACGTTGAGGATCTCTCCCACCCACTGCTGGGGCCCGCGCGAGTTGAAATGGAACTTCTCAACATTCCTCCGCTGCGACTGTATCGGTGGGAAAAGCACGCCGAAAAACATACTGCCCAACCCTTCGTTCCAGCCGACCGGGCACATGTGGCGCACCGCTGAAAGGGGACACCCGATGCCTAACCGAGCTTGGAAATCGCTCGAGCTGCAGCCGTATGGATAAGCGGCGTGGGGAGGCAGGATGGATTAAACTGGGCTATTACTGTACGAGTCGAGGGCGGCTTGGCGGGCTGATCGTCCAGGGCCTGACGGTGGATTTTTCGCCGAACCCGGGGAAGAATCCGACACATTCGTAATCATTGGAAAGAAGGAGAAAAGTGATGAGTAAAGGCGCCGACATTAAAAAGGAAACCAAGAAGAAACCAACCAAGACCCTGAAAGAGAAGAAGGCCGAAAAGAAGTCTAAAAAGGAGAACAAGAGCTAAGCAATTGATTC
>JAGTSD010000127.1 GCA_018262135.1 Pseudomonadota bacterium
TCGCCCTTCGGGGCCGGAATGCGGGCGATGATCTCCTCCAGCAGTTCCGCCACCCCCAGGCCGCTCTTGGCGCTGACATGAAGGGCGTGACTGGCGTCCAGACCGATGATGTCGCCGATTTCCTGCGCCACCCGCTCCGGATCGGCCGAGGGCAGATCCACCTTGTTGAGCACCGGCAGCACTTCCAGATGCTGTTCGATGGCGGTGTAGCAGTTGGCGACGCTCTGCGCCTCGACGCCCTGGGCGGCGTCCACCACCAGCAGCGCGCCCTCGCAGGCGGCCAGCGAACGGGACACTTCATAGGAAAAATCCACGTGCCCCGGCGTGTCGATGATATTGAGCTGGTAGGTGTGGCCATCGCGGGCCGGATAGCGCAACGACACGCTTTGCGCCTTGATGGTGATGCCGCGCTCCCGTTCGAGATCCATCGAATCGAGCACCTGCTCGGCCATCTCCCGTTCGCTCAGGCCGCCGCAGATTTGAATGAAGCGGTCGGCGAGCGTGGACTTGCCATGATCGATGTGCGCGATGATCGAAAAATTACGAATGTGATCCATGAATTCCACTACAGGTCGGCCGTCGGTCGCGTTCCCCGCTATCAAGCGGCCACGGCCCGGACAGGAAAAACCCCCGCCACCCCTCGGGCTCGGAGGCTTGCGCGCGCTCGTTACTTTTACAAAGCAGGGGATTATAGCGTTATTAACGCGAAGAAAGCAGGGTCGCGGGCATCGGTACGGCATCCAGCCTCCGCATCACCATCGGCTGAAACCGGGTATCGCTCCGCAAGCGCCGGGACACGACGCGCGCCGCCAGAAACCCCAACCCCAGACCCACCGCGCCCGATAGAATGACCGGCTCCTCGCCCGCACCGGCGAATGCGGCCTGTCCCAGGAGGGCACCGGCCAGCAGCAAAACAATCGGCAACAGGTAGACCAGCAGCGATCCGCGCAGCAGCGCGCCTTCGGCCAGACCCACGATCACCGCGTCGCCCGGGTGCAACGGCAGGGTGGAAAGCGCCCGCACTCGCACCCGCCGGTCGCCCCAGACCTTCGCCAGCGTCGCCGTACCGCAGCCGTCGCTGGCGGAACACGCGCCACAGGCCGACCGACGCCGGGTTTCGACCCAGGCGTAACCGTCGCCGGCTTCCACCACGACCGCCGCTTCCTCGATCATGGCTTGCCAGCTTCGGGCTGGTACTGAATCGAGGCGGCGATGCGCTGTACGGTCGCGGCCGGCGCTTCGCCGACCACCAGCACCTGGTGACCGTTGATTACCATGCCAAAGGCATTCATCGAGCCGAGTTGGGAACTCCCCTGCAACAGCGGCGACTCCCCCTCCAGCCGTTCCAGAAACACCGAGATGGTCGCCAGACCATCGGCGAACACGATATGTTCGGTCGGATGGCGGCCGGACGCCTCCGCAAAACGATTGTGCGACACTTCGGCGAAACCTTCCGGCAACTGCTCCACCCGCCAGGCGGACTGGGTCACTACCTCGCCCTTGGGCATTCGGGGGCTATTGGCATTGGGGCCGGCGCCGGGCGCGGCGCTCTCCGGGGCCAGGGCCGGCGCAGCGAAAGCAGCGTCGTCAATGCGCGACTTGAGCTGTAAATCGGTGAACATCAGTTGCTCGACTGGCTGGCCCCGCTCGTCCAGCAAGGCCGAGCGCAGGGCCAGGCCGTTGCGCCGATCCAGCCACAGCCGGTAACCGAACCGCCAGGCGTCGCGCGGCTTGATGGCGATCACTTGCGCGTCGAGGCCGGCGACGCGATCCTCGCCCAGCATTTGCAGCTCGTAGTGGCTTTCCAGCCGGCCCAGTTCCCGGGGCAGGGACAACGGGAAAGGCGAACGCCGGTAGTCGCCGCCCGCGAACGTGGCCTGCTGCTTCGGCAATAGACAGATGACGTTGTTGTTCGCGACCACCACTTCCCGTGGCGGGCCGCTCAAAGAAACCAGCCGCTGCCGCTCGCCTTCGGGTCCGCCGCCATGGATGACGCGCATGGCTTCCACATGGGGTCCCTGCACGTAAATGAAAGTGCCCTCATAGTTCAGGGTCTGGGTGGAATCCAGCATCCGCTCCAGCCATTGCCTGGCGTTCTCGGGAGTGGCCGCCGCTTGCGTTCGGCCAATGGGCGGCAGCGAACCGGCGACAAGCGCCAGGACCGCGCAATACAGGAGCCCCCGCTTCATGCGTGCTCTTAGCGACTGGGCTGCTGATAACCGACCATGCGCACGTAGGGCAACATGCCGTTGACGCTGCTCATGGAGGCATAGCCATTATGATTGACCAGATAGCTGTTCAGCCGCGCTTCGACCGGTTCGCCGATGGGGTTGGCCGGCTGGGTCATCGCAGTCATCTGAATGGGAAGGGAACCATAGGGAGAAGACAGGGCGGGAGTCGTGGTGGCGAGCGGCGCGGCGGGCGGCAGCGCATCAGTCTGATTCAGCTTGAGTCCATACAGGGCCATCAGCGCCACCGAGGCGGCCAGTCCGAAGCCGGTGACGGGCTTGTACCAGGCGGGCAGCGGCCGGGCGACCGCTTGCGGCAGGGGCTCGGCTTCGATGGCCTGGCGAACGCGGGCGGCGAAATCAGTATCCAGCGCCGCTGGCACATGATGACCCTGTATCACGTCGCTGATTAAATGGTACCGCTCCCAGCGGTCGCGTGCGTCGCCATCCCGACTCAGTCGGCGCAGGACCAGGGCAATCTCCATGTCCGCCAGTTCGTCGTCAACCAGCGCCGAAAGCTGGCTTGCCGCGATGGGGACATCGTGGGCGGGTGGCGCCGATGCTAGTTCAGCCGTTTTATCAGCCATGACTCTATCCCGAAACTAATGCAGTAGTGGATGCAGTTTGGCGTCGATGGATTCGCGCGCCCGGAAAATCCGCGAGCGCACCGTACCGATCGGACACCCCATGGTTTGGGCGATTTCCTCATAACTCATTCCTTCGAGTTCCCGAAGGGTGATGGCCGTTCGCAGGTCTTCGGGCAACTGCTCGATGGCCCGGAACACGGTTTCCGCGATTTCGTCCTTGAGCAACAACCGTTCGGGGGTTTCATACTCTTTCAGCAGGGACTCGCCCTCGTATTGTTCGGCATCGTGGGCATCGATGTCGGAACCTGGCGGCCGACGCCCCTGAGCGACCAGGTAATTCTTGGCCGTGTTGATGGCGATCCGGTACAACCAGGTATAGAACGCACTGTCGCCGCGAAATCCGGGCAACGCGCGATAGGCCTTGAGGAAGGCCTCCTGGGACACATCCAGGGCTTCGCTGGGATCGTGGACATAGCGGGAGATCAGCTTGATGATTTTGTATTGATACTTGAGCACCAGCAGATCGAACGCACTTTTATCGCCTTTTTGCACCCTGAGGACCAGATCGCGGTCCAGATGACCCTCGCCCATCCGGGCAGACCCCTTTCGACTCAATGGCAATCTCTCCCTGCGACCATGACGGTAGACCAGCGCCCGTTTCGTTAGTTCGCGGACTTGCCGGGATGTTATAGTGTGGACAGGCAGTGGCGGGATAACCGCGCGGCGCTGATTCAATCGGCTACGCGGCGCTTTTGTTCACAACGATACCCCATTCACGGAATCGCTCACAAGCCATGACCATCTCTCCTCTTTCCACTGATATTCTGATCCTCGGCAGCGGCGCCGCCGGTCTGAGTTTGGCGTTGCGCATGGCCGATTCCGCCCGCGTCATGGTGCTGGCCAAGGGGCCGCTCTCCGAGGGCAGCACGTACTACGCCCAGGGCGGCGTGTCGGCGGTGCTGGACGCCGGCGATTCCATCGAATCCCACCTACAAGATACTCTGATCGCCGGCGCGGGTCTGTGCCATGCCGACGCGGTGCGCCTCACGGTGGAGCACGGCCGTGAGGTGATCGAGTGGCTCAGCGCGCGGGGCGTCCCCTTCACCAAGGAACCCGCCACCGACGGTCTCGCGGACTATCACCTGACTCGCGAGGGCGGCCACAGCCATCGGCGCGTGGCGCATGTCGCCGATGCCACCGGCCGCGCCATTCAAACCACGCTGGAGGCGCGCGCCCGCGAACATCCGAACATCACGCTGCTGGATCAGTATATCGCGGTGGACCTGATCACCCGCCGCAAACTGGGCCTGGACGGCAACCGCTGCCTGGGCGCTTATGTACTGGACCGCCGCAGCGGACAGGTGGAAGCCTTGGCGGCGCGGTTCGTGGTGTTAGCCACCGGTGGCGCCAGCCGGGTTTATCTGTATTCCAGCAACCCCGATGGCTCCACCGGCGACGGCATCGCCATGGCCTGGCGAGCGGGCTGCCGGGTGGCGAATCTGGAATTCATGCAATTTCACCCGACCTGTCTCTATCACCCGCAGGCCAAGAATTTCCTGATCTCGGAGGCGGTGCGCGGCGAGGGCGGCATTCTACTGCTGCCGGACGGGACCCGGTTCATGCGCCAGTTCGACGTGCGCATGGAACTGGCTCCCCGCGACATCGTGGCCCGCGCCATCGACCACGAGATGAAGCGGCTGGGCGCCGAATGCGTGTATCTGGACATCAGCCACAAACCGGCGGCGTTCGTGCAGGAGCATTTCCCGAACATTTACGCCAAGTGTTTGGAATACGGCTTCGACATGACCCAACAGCCGATTCCGGTGGTGCCGGCAGCCCATTACACCTGCGGCGGGGTGCTGACCGATCTGCGGGCGCGGACTGACGTTGATGGCCTGTACGCGGTGGGCGAAGTCGCGTTTACCGGCCTGCACGGAGCGAACCGCATGGCCAGCAACTCGCTGCTGGAATGCCTGGTGTTCGCGGCGGCGGCGGCGGACGATCTGCACCCGCGTCTGGCCCGCGCGCCGGAGCCTCCTCCCCTGCCGGCCTGGGATGAAAGTCGGGTGACCGACTCCGACGAGGAAGTGGTGGTTAGCCACAACTGGGCGGAATTGCGCCAGTTCATGTGGGACTACGTGGGCATCGTGCGCACCAACAAGCGCCTGCAACGCGCCCAGCATCGCGTGGAGCTGCTATTGCGGGAGATCGGCGAGTATTACGGCAACTTTCGCATCGGCGGCAATCTGATCGAACTGCGCAATCTGGCGCAGGTGGCGGATTTGATTATTCGCTGCGCCTTGGCGCGCAAGGAAAGCCGGGGGCTGCATTACACCCTGGATTATCCCCAAGCCAACGAGTCCGCACCGGTGCGGGACACGGTGCTGGTGCCGAAGAATTTCGCCGGGGCGGAAGCGCCGCCGCTGTGGGGCGAGTAAGTTCAGGGTGGATCGGGCTCGTCTTCGCCCTGCCGGGTGCGCAGCCAGACCCGCAGCCGCCGCAAGGCTTCGGCGTCGGCGGCGTCGGGTAACAGCGCCAGCGACCGTCGCCCGCCACTTTCCAGCCGGAAGTTGAGAATCACGATCAGCGGGTGGGCGTAGCCGCCGGTCAACCGGGCGCGATGGACGCTGCCACCGCCGGTTTCCAACCGCCAGACGCCATCCAGCCGTTCAATCCGCGCGATAAAGCCGTCCCCCCGCCGATAGCCGTATTGCCACCCGAACCGGATCAGCACCAGTGCGATGCCGGCCATCAATCCCACCTTGATCCATAGCGGAAGGCTGCAAACGACCACGGCGACGCCGGCCAGGATGTGAACGCCGCCGCCAATGACGAGCAGAATCCGTGAAGGGCGCGGTTCGATGTTCAAGGCGGCGAGGTTGTGCATTCTTCCGATATCTGGCGATTCACGATGCCGCTGCCCGCCAGGAGGATGCCACCCAAGTCGGTCAGGCTGATTGCCTCGGTGCTTTCGCCGACCGGAAAGCGCTACGCACCAGCATAGACGACAAAACTGCGCTCGGGCTGAAGGTCGG
>JAGTSD010000457.1 GCA_018262135.1 Pseudomonadota bacterium
TGGTGGCGTGGTCACTGTTAAGGCGCGGCCTGTATCCATTCGGTTTACTGCGTTCGCTGCGGCTACTACCCTTACCAGCGCCTGGCAATGAAATTCCGTCACAATCCGAATAGAGAGGGCGAAACCGTGAAAGCTAAAATATGGTTCACGCTCGTTGCAATCCTGGCCCTGGTGCTGGTGGGTTGCCGGACCAACCCGGTTTACAATGTTTCGGGAGCGCCGGTTTCCACCAGCACGCGCAGCTATAAACTGAACGACGTGCGTAATGCCATCCACCAGGCGGGGGTCTCGCTGGGCTGGCGGATGAAGGATGTCAGGTCCGGGCTGATCATCGGTACGCTGTATGTGCGCGATCACATGGCCAAGGTTGAAATCCCCTATAACCGGCACACCTACAGCATCCTCTACCGGGATAGCGATAATTTGAATTACGACGGCGTCAACATTCACAGCAACTACAACGACTGGATTCAAAACCTGAGCACCGCGATCAACGCGCGACTCAGCGTGCTGTGACGCACGGCGCCGGCGAAAGGGTCCAGTTCGCCCACCAGGCCTTTATCCCTCGCTCCATCCGGCCCAATTAGGTAAATCGCGCGAAGCGTGGTACATTCGACGCCGAGTTTGTCGCGGCGCGGTCCGGTTCGCGCCCCCGAGGTTTCTGCCGTTCCTCCTGGAATTGTCGCCAGCGGGTCACACAACCCCCTGTTCCTCCCGCAAACCCGCCGTGGTTCGCCCCTGCCGGGGCTCCCCGATTACCCTCCATTTTCAAAATTATTCCGCCTGGACCGGTTCCTTGCGCCACGCAGCTGACCTGGCGCGCGCTGTCGCCGCTCAGGGCTATACTGCGCCTACCCCGATTCAATCCCAGGCCATCCCCATGATTCTGGCGGGGCGCGATTTGCTCGCCGCCGCCCAGACCGGCACCGGCAAGACCGCCGCCTTCACTTTGCCGCTGTTGCAGCGGCTGCAACTGGATCAGAACCGGGCGTTGCCGCCCGGTCGGCCGCGCGCCCTGGTGCTGACCCCAACCCGCGAACTGGCCGCCCAGATCGCCGACAGCGTGCGCGTCTACGGTCGCCACCTCGCGCCCCGCACCGCCTTGCTGGTCGGCGGCGTCAGCATGAACCCGCAACTCGACGCCTTGCGCCGCCGGGTCGACGTCCTGGTGGCCACGCCGGGGCGGTTGCTGGACCACTTGAGCCAGAAGACCGTCAGCCTGGCCGGAGTCGAGATTCTGGTGCTGGACGAGGGCGACCGGATGCTGGATCTCGGCTTTCTGCCGGCGATCCGCCGCCTGCTGGCCCTACTGCCCAAGCGGCGGCAGACTCTGCTGTTCTCGGCTACCTTCGCCGAGCCGATCCGCGAGTTGGCGGGCGATTTTCTGCGCGACCCGGCGGTGATTGATATAGCCCCGCGCAACGCGCCCGCCGACCGGGTGGAGCAGCAGGTGCATCCGGTGGATTCGGAGCGCAAGGCCGCCCTGCTCAGCCACCTGCTGAGCGCCGGCGAGCGCGACGCGACTCTGGTGTTTACCCGCACCAAGCATGGCGCCGACCGGCTGAGCCGCCAGCTCGAACGCGACGGCATCCGTACCGCTGCTCTGCACGGCAACAAGAGCCAGTCAGCCCGTACCCGCGCCCTGGACGATTTCAAGCAGGGCCGGATTCAGGTGCTGGTCGCCACCGACATCGCCGCTCGCGGACTGGATATCGTGCAGTTGCCGCGAGTGGTGAATTACGAACTGCCGCACGTACCGGAGGACTATGTCCATCGCATCGGCCGGACCGGCCGCGCGGGCCGGGCCGGGCTGGCGATTTCGCTGGTCAGCGTGGATGAAGCCTCGCGCCTGCGGGATATTCAACGGTTGCTGGGCCATCAATTGCCATCGTCGGTGGTCGAAGGGTTTGCGCCCAGCGATGGACGGCGGTCGCCAGCGCCAGCCACCACCGCGTCCGGCGCGCGGCGCCACCCGACTCACCGCGCTGGCCCACCCCCCGGAGAGCGACCTGCGTCGTCGTCTCCGCGTTGGTCCGCGCGCCCGGAAACCGGGTCCGGCGATTCATCCCGGCGACGCCATCATTCTTACCCGCCCCGGCGGGCCGCGACTACAGGAGACCGTATATGAAAACCGTCTTCATCGGTAATTTACCTTCGGATGCCACTGACCAGGAAGTGACTGATTTATTCGCCGCTTACGGGCGGGTTCACGGGCTGCGGCTGACCCGGGATGTGTTTTCCGGGCTTTGTCGCGGTTTCGGTTTTGTCAAGATGGAAGGCCATGAGGCCCGCGCCGCCATCGGCGGACTCAACGGCCGGGAATTGCGCGGCCAGCGCCTGAAGGTGAACGAGGAACGGGCGCCGACCAACGCGCGGGGCGGTCGCCACCACCGCTAGCCGGTCGTTCCGTCCATCGCGAATCTCCGCCCACGCCACCGGTACTGGCCATGGCCGTCGCCGCCGGCTCTCCGGCCCGCACCGATCCGCTGGATGTCCTGGCCGATTTCGTCGCCCGCCATCCGCGTCTGTTCGTGCTGACCGGCGCCGGATGCAGCACCGATTCCGGCATTCCCGACTACCGGGACCGCAATGGCGACTGGAAACGCCGGCAACCGGTGCGCTATCAGGAATTCGTCGGCAGCGAGCGCGTCCGAAAGCGCTACTGGGCGCGCAGCCTGCTGGGCTGGCCG
>JAGTSD010000128.1 GCA_018262135.1 Pseudomonadota bacterium
CGGCAGGAAGGGGGCCAGGCCAGGGTTTTCGATGAGGCCGCTACCCAGGGCGTTGGCGAGGGCGACATGGCCGCCGCGCGTCGCCTGCAGCAGGCCGGGGACGCCCAGCAGGGAATCGCCGCGCAGTTCCAGGGGATCGCAGAAGGCGTCCACCACCTGCCGCAGGATCACATCCACCGGCCGTAGCCCGCCGAGAGTCTTCAGCCAGACCCGGCCGTCGCGCACCACCAGGTCCTCGCCCTCGACCAGACTGAGCGAGAGGTAGTTGGCCAGATAGGCGTGCTCGAAATAGACCGGATTGTTGGGGCCGGGGGTGAGCAACACCACATGCGGGGTTTCGGGATGATGCCGGGCCAGTCCGGCCAGGGTGGTGCGTTCGGTTTCCAGAAAAGAAGCCAGCCGGCGCAGTGGCGCATCGCGGTACAGCATCGGCAAGGCCCGCGCCAGGGTGATACGGTTTTCCAGGGTATAGCCAGCGCCGGAAGGCGACTGGGCGCGGTCGCCATGGACCCGGAACGCGCCATCCGGCCCGCGGGCCAGATCGACGCCGTGAAAGATCAGCCAGCGGCTGCCAGCCGGCAGCGACTGGTGGCAGGGAGGGAGAAAACCGGGATGGGCATGGATCAGTTCCGGCGGCAGCCAGCCCTGCCGGATGGCCAGTCGCCGGTCGTACAGATCGGCCAGCAGCGCGTTCATCAACCGCGAGCGCTGCTCCAATCCTTCGGCCAGCACACTCCATTCCTCACCGGTCATCAGCAGCGGGATCGGGTCCACCAGCCAGTGCCGCTGCGAGCCGTGCGGATCGTCATAGGTGTTGTAGGTGACGCCATCCGCCTGCAACAGGCGCTGCACCTCGGCGAGACGGCGCTCCAGCTCCTCGCCGCCGGTCTCCTCCAGGAACCGCGCCAGATCGCGCCAGTGGGGCCGCAAGACGCCGGGTGCTGCGTACATTTCGTCGTAGCCGGACTCGGGGACCGGGTAGTCGTCGAGCAGAGCGGTCCCGGGCATGCTTGGCACAGTGGAGTAAGCGAGGGAGGTGGCTTCGATCATCAGCGGTTCCACGCAGGAGAGCGACACCCTACTGCCAGCCCAACGTTGCCACCCAGCCTGGAGCTCATGGGAGGGCAAGCGCCGTCGGATCGGCCATGTGACAGGAGGCGCGGTTCGGAGTGGACGACGGCAACGGGGCGCAGCGCTCAGGTGCAGCAGCGGATATTGGCGCGGCGCAGTCGCTCGGCCATGATCCGCATGACCTGCAGGGCGAACAGTGGCGTGCGCTCCACGAGAGTCAGAAAATGCTGCCGGCTGACCGGGGCGAGCACGCAGTCGGTGCGGGCGATGGCCGTCGCGCTGCGCGGCTTGTCGTCAATCAGCGCCATTTCGCCCATGATACCGCCGGGATTGATCGTTTCCAGGAGCTGGCTGTCCGTCACGATGTCAACCTGGCCCTCGGCCACGATATACAACCGGTCGCCCGGGTCGCCCTCGCGGAAGATGGTCTGGCCCTGATTGAAGGATTGGTAGGTTTCGAACTGGTCTGACGGATCCTGATTTTGCATGGAGCGAATTCTCCTCGCGCAAGCGGATCGTTGGCGATGATCGCGGGCCGTTCACGCTTGGCGCGCTGGCTGGCGGGTGCGATAATTTCGTAACAGTTTAACCCACTTCACGGGGGCGTGATAGCATGACGCCGCCCTCTTCTCAACCGAGAACAGGTTTCCTTCCCGGAGCGTAGCCATGCACGATGGCGTCGAAAAGCGGCGGTTCGCTCGAACCGAGATCAACGCGGCGGTCCAGTACTGGATCGCCGATGGCCGAACGCTGCGCGATGGCTGGCTGGGCAACATCAGCGCGGGCGGCGTTCTGTTGTGGACCGAGGATCAACTATCGGTTGGAACCACGCTGAATCTGCGCATCAGCGCCGACGAACTGGGGGATACTGAGATGGAGATGACCGCAACCATCGTGCGCCTCGATTCCCGCCGGCGGAATGGATGGTTCGGTTATGGTTGTCAGTTCGATGCGATCTACAGCGGTCCTCGGGTCAATGCCGGTTGAATGTCGTGGCGATGAAGACGGCGGTAGTGATTGATTCGGCCTGCGATCTGCCGGCCGCCTACATTCAGCGGCATGAGATGTATCTGCTGCCCAACAAACTGATCCTGGGCGACCAGATTCTGACCGATAACCGCGATGCCGACCTGACGCTGGCCTTTCATCACCGCCATGCCCGGTCGCGGAACCTGGGGGCGGCAAGCGAGCCCTGCTCAGCCAGCGCCATCGCCGAGCTGTTTCTGGATCATCTGGTCATCGCCCATGATCGGGCGATGCTGATGACCATCGCGCAAACCCGCAGCCCGTTATTCCAGAACGCGACCGAAGCGTCGTTCGCCATCGTGCGCGGCTACCGCGAACGGCGTCAGCGGGCCGGCTTGAGCACCCCGTTCCAACTGAACGTGCTCGACAGCAGGACGGCTTTCGCCGGTCAGGCGGTGCTGGCGGATGAGGTGATCCGGTTATTGCAAAACCCGGATTTGCCCTTCGGCGAGCTGCGCCGGCTGGCGGAGGCGTTCCGGCGCTACATTCGCTGTTACGTTCTGCTCGACGATCTGTCCAGTTTCCGCCGTCAGGCCAGTGAGAAGAGCGCGAACGGGATGGGGTTTCTGAATTACCATCTCGGTTCGCTGCTCGGTCTCAAGCCGGTCGCCCGGTTTGTGGAGGGCGAAACCGAACTGGCGCTCGAGGCGCGCGGTTTCGAGCGCGCGCTGGCAGGTCTGTTCGATCTGGCCAGGCTGGAGATCGATCAGGGTCTGCGCAGTCCGCTGGTGGCGATCAGTTTCGCCGGCGATCCCCAATGGCTCAGGCAGAGGCGCGCCTTCGTCGAATTCGAGCGTCACGTTCGCCAGTGGGGCATCGAACTCATGGTCTCCGTCATGAGCGCCACCGGCGGCATCCACCTGGGTCCCAACGCGGTCTCGCTGGCCTTTGCCGTCGCTTGAATGCCGGTTCGGACGGCCCGGGAGTTTCGAAAAATCGCCTTGCTTCATGCCGGCTCTTCACCTATAGTGATCGTGCATGCTTTTCAAGCACGTGAATTTGTTCGTTCATTGCAACTCCCTCCAGTCAGCAATTCCGTTCGTCACATTCCCTGCCTTGATTTTCGTGCGGCTTGTTTGGGTGATCGCCCAATTGTTCAATAGTTCTTCAGTTTTCAGGAATCTAGCATGTCCACTGGCACCGTGAAATGGTTTAACGAATCGAAGGGTTTTGGTTTTATCTCGCCCGACGATGGTGGCGATGATCTGTTTGCGCATTTTTCCGCGATTCAGGCGCGGGGATTCAAGACACTCAGGGAAAACCAGAAGGTTTCCTTTGATGTGGCAGTAGGCCCCAAGGGCAAGCAGGCGACCAATATTCGTCCGATCGACTGAACCCGACCAGAATTTCCAAAAGCCCGGCTCTGGCCGGGTTTTTTTATTGCCTGGCCTTGACGGCGGCGGAGTCTGGATTCCACTCCGTTCAAACCCGGCCACCGCTGTGGGACAATCGTCGGTCTGTTCCGCCACCCGGATTCATCGGTGTCCATGTCCGCGCTTGTCCCACCATCCGCTTCGTCACGTCTCCCGCAGCCCGTCCTGCCGCCCGATGCCCGGCAAGCTCTGCGCTGGGGCCAGTTGTACGGCGCCAGTCCTGCCCTGTTGATCGCTGCCGCTGCCGCCCGTTTCCACGGCCTGGTGCTGGCGGTCGCGCCGGACAGCCAGACCGCTGCCCGGCTGGAAACCGAACTGCGGGTGTTTGGCGGGGCGGCGCTGGACATTCTGGCGTTCCCGGACTGGGAGACGCTGCCCTACGACGGATTTTCGCCGCATCAGGACCTGGTGTCGCAACGGCTGGTGGCGCTGTATCGGCTGCCGCAACGCCGGCGCGGCGTGCTGGTGGCGCCGGTGGCGACGCTGATGCAACGGCTGGCGCCGCGCGACTATCTGGACCGTTACGCGCTGCTGCTGACGGTCGGCGAGCGGCTGGATCTGGAACGCTTCCGCCAGCGGCTGGAAGCGGCGGGCTATGCCTGTGTCTCGCAGGTGGTCGAACGCGGCGAATTCGCGGTGCGCGGCTCCATTCTCGACCTGTTTCCGATGGGCGCCGAACGGCCCTACCGGATCGAGTTGTTCGACGACGAGGTAGAGAGCATCCGGGATTTCGACCCCGACACCCAGTTGTCAGTAGCGAAAGTCGAACGCATCGAGCTGCTGCCCGCGCGGGAGTTCGCTCTCGACCGGGAAGCCATTAACCGCTTCCGTCAGGCCTGGCGGCGCCAGTTCGAGGGCGATCCCCTGCGCAGCCCCATTTACAGCGAGGTCAGTGCCGGTCACGCCCCCGGTGGGATCGAGTACTACCTGCCGCTGTTCTTCGAGCAGGCCGCGACCCTGTTCGATCATTTGCCCGAAAGCACGCTGGCGATCCGGCTGGAAGGCGTGGACGCAGCGATGGCGGCGTTCCAGGAACAAATCATGGACCGCTACGAACAGCGCCGGCACGATGCGGAACGGCCGCTGTTGCCGCCATCGCTGCTGTTTCTGGAAGCAGTCCAGGTGGAACGGGCGCTGGCGCGCTATCCACGGGTTGAATTGCAGGAAGCGGGCGACGGTGGGGTAAATTATCCGACTGCGCCGCCCCCGGCGTTGCCGTTGCAACCGCGCGCCGAACGGCCCGCCGAGGCGCTGGAGCGGTTTCTGGCGGAATTTCCCGGGCAGGCGCTGATTGCCGCCGAATCGGCGGGGCGGCGCGAAGTGTTGTTGGAGACGCTGCGCGGCTACGGACTGCGACCGGCGACGTGCGAGAACTGGGCGGAATTTCTGGCGCGGGAGGACGCGCGGCTGGCGCTGACGGTCGCGCCGCTGGAGCAGGGCCTGCTGCTGACCGAACCCCCGCTGGCGATCATCGCCGAGCCGCAGTTGTACGGCGAGCGGGCGCGGCAGGTGCGCCGGCGCGCACCCAGCCGCGATCCCGAGGCCATCATCCGTAATCTGACCGATCTCAGCCTGGGTGCGCCCATCGTCCACGAGGAACATGGAATTGGCCGCTACGCCGGGTTGGAGCGGCTGGAAGTCGCCGGCATCGACGGCGAGTTCGTAGTGATCGAGTACGCCGGTGGCGACCGGCTGTACGTGCCGGTGGCGTCTTTGCACCTGCTCAGCCGTTACACCGGCGCTTCGCCGGAAACTGCGCCACTCCATAAACTCGGCAGCGGTCAGTGGGAAAAGGTCAAGCACAAGGCCGCCGCGCAGGCCAGCGACGCAGCGGCGGAACTGCTGGATCTGTACGCCCGCCGTGCGGCCCGGCCCGGTTATGCCTTCGGCTTGAGCGAGGCCGACTATGCTGCCTTTGCCGCCGCCTTCCCGTTCGAGGAAACGCCGGATCAACAGGCGGCCATCGAGGCGGTGATCGCCGACTTGCGGTCCGGCAAGCCGATGGATCGAGTGGTGTGCGGCGATGTCGGCTTCGGCAAGACCGAGGTGGCGATGCGCGCTGCGTTCGTGGCGGTGCAGGATGGGCGGCAAGTAGCGGTGCTGACGCCGACGACCCTGCTGGCCCAGCAGCATTATCAGAACTTTCTGGACCGCTTCGCCGACTGGCCGATGCGGATCGAACTGCTGTCCCGGTTCCGTTCCGCCAAACAGCAGGCCGAGACTCTCCAGGCGCTGGCCGATGGCAAAGTGGACATTCTGATCGGCACCCACAA
>JAGTSD010000129.1 GCA_018262135.1 Pseudomonadota bacterium
TAACCTGCTATTTTAATTATATTTTATTATCCCGCAAGATGCCAAAGAGCCGATTATAATTGGGGAGACTATATACAAGGCGGGTAGTGCGGCATGAAAGCTTCCATTCCCCTCTGCATCGACCTCGACGGCACCCTGCTGAATTCCGATCTGCTGCTGGAAGCCGCTTTCGCCCAACTCAAGCAGGCGCCGCTGGCGGTGCTGAACTGGCCGCGCTGGCTGGCAGCGGGCAAGGCCCGACTCAAGGCGGAAATCGCTGCGCGGGTGGAACTGGACATCGCCACCTTGCCCTACAACCGGGAACTGCTGGCCTTTCTGCACGAGCAGAAGGCGCAGGGCCGAACCCTGGTGTTGGTCACCGCCTCGCATCGCCAATTTGCTGACCGGGTTGCGGCGCATCTGAACCTGTTCGACGAGGTGCTGGCGACCGACGGCGACCGCAATCTGGCCGGTCCACACAAGGCCGAGGTACTGGTCGAACGCTACGGCGAACGCGGCTTTGACTACGCCGGCAACGCCGCCGTGGACCTGGCCGTCTGGCGCCACGCCCGCCGCGCCCTCGTGGTCAACGCCACGCCGCCACTGGCCGACCAAGCCCGCGCGGTTTGCGAGGTGGAACGGGTTTTCGCTCCAGACGGATCGGTATGGCGACCGTGGAGCAGGGCGCTGCGCCTGCATCAATGGCTCAAGAACGTGCTGATCTTCGTGCCGCTGGTCGCCGGCCACGCTTGGGATCAGCCCGACACGTTGCTGCTGGCGCTGCTGGCCTTCCTCAGCTTCGGGCTGTGCGCCTCCAGCGTCTACCTGCTCAACGACCTGCTGGACCTGAGCGCCGACCGCCGCCATCCCCGCAAATGCCGTCGCCCGTTCGCCGCCGGCCACCTCCCCATCGCCCAAGGTGTCGTCGCCATTCCGCTGCTGCTCATCGCCGCGTTCGGCCTGAGCCTGCCCATCAATCCGCCCTGGTTTAGCGCCATGCTGGCGACCTACTACCTCTTCACCCTCGCCTATTCGCTGCGGCTCAAGCGCGCCCTGATGCTCGACGTCGTTGTGCTGGCCGGGCTGTACACGCTGCGGATTATCGCCGGCGCGGCGGCGGCGGCTATCGAACCCTCGTTCTGGCTGCTGGCGTTCTCGATGTTCCTGTTCCTGAGTCTGGCCCTGGTCAAGCGTTACGCCGAACTGTGGACCCTGCGCGAGCAGGGCGATCTCAACGCCAGCGGGCGGGGCTACCAGGTGAACGATCTGAGCCTCCTGCAAAATCTGGGCGGGGCCGCCGGCTATCTGGCGGTGCTGGTGCTGGCGCTGTACATCAACAGCGAAACCAGCCGCGCCCTGTACGGTCAGCCCATGGTGATCTGGCTGCTCTGTCCGGCGCTGCTGTACTGGATCAGCCGGGTCTGGCTGATCACCCATCGCGGCGAGATGCACGACGACCCGATCATTTTCGCCCTGACCGACGCCCACAGCCGCTATGTGTTGCTGGCCTGCACGCTCATCCTGCTGGGCGCGATGCCGAGGTAATCGCCGCCGTCTCTACAACCGCGCCGGCCAGTTGGGGCCGCTATCCCTCTTCGCAGCCGCGCTGCCTTTTGCCGTGCCGCGATGCGCAAATACCCACCCTGCCCGCCGAACCGCAGTTCTGCCTGCCCTTCGGCAATGGCCGCAGCTACGGCGATGTCTGCCTGAACAACGGCGGCGCGCTGCTGCTGGCGCGGGGACTGGACCGCTTCATCGCCTTCGATCCGGCAACCGGTATCTTGCGGGCGGAGGCGGGCGTGCTGCTCTCGGAAATCCTGGCGCTGATCGTGCCGCAGGGCTGGTTTCTGTCAGTCACCCCCGGCACGCAGATGATCACCCTGGGCGGAGCCATCGCCAACGATGTCCACGGCAAGAATCATCACTGGACCGGCAGTTTCGGCTGCCACGTGCGCGCCTTTGAACTGCTGCGTTCCACTGGCGAGCGATTGCTCTGCACGCTGGCCCAGAACGCTGACTGGTTCCGGGCCACGGTCGACGGCCTGGGGTTGACCGGACTGATCACCTGGGTCGAAATTCAGTTGCAGCGCATCGCCAATCCCTGGATCGTGGTCGAAAACCGCCGTTTCGCCAGCCTGGACGAATTCCTCGCGCTCAACGCCGAGTACGAGGCGCGCTACCCCTATCCTGTGTCCTGGATCGATTGCGCCGCCCGTGGCCAGGCGCTGGGCCGGGGCCTTCACCTGGCAGGGATGCACGCGCCGCCCGGCCTGATGAAACCGCCGCCGCAGGAACGCCGGGCGCTGACCGTGCCGTTCGCGCCACCGATCTCGCTGGTCAACAACCTCAGCGTGTGCTGGTTCAATCGCCTTTACTACCACCTGCCGCGCCCGGCGCGGGGGTTGACCTCTTATCAACCGTTCTTCTACCCTCTGGACAATCTGTTGGAATGGAACCGGCTGTACGGGCGGCGGGGTTTCTTTCAATATCAGTGCGTCATTCCGCCCGCTGCCGCTCGCGAAGCCCTGCGGGAAATCCTGGCCCGCATCGCCGCCAGCGGTCAGGGGTCGATGCTGGCGGTGCTCAAGCGGTTCGGCGACAAGACTTCGGGCGGCCTGCTGTCGTTCCCTCGGCCTGGCTTGACCCTGGCGCTGGATTTTCCCAACCTCGGTCAGAAGACGCTTGATCTGCTGGGCAGCCTCGATGAAGTGACCCGGCAGGCCGGCGGCGCGGTCTATCCTGCCAAGGACGCCCGGATGAGCGGCGACAGCTTCCGCCAATACTTCCCACAGTGGACGGAATTTCGCCGCTATATTGATTCCCGGTTTTCCTCCAGCTTCTGGCGGCGTGTTACCGGTTAAAGCGAAGCAACTCTGGTTTTTTAAATTCTTCCGTGATTTCCGTGTATTCCGTGGACAAAGATTATGCGCAACATGCTGATCATCGGTGCCACTTCGGCCATCGCCGAGGCCACCGCCCGCCGTTTCGCTGCTACTGGCGCCCGCTTCTACCTGGTCGGGCGCCATGCCGAACGGCTTGCCGCCATCGCCCGCGATCTGGAAATCCGCTCCGGCCAGCCGGTCGCCAGTGAAAGCCTCGACCTCGATCAACTGGATCAGCACCCGGGCCTGCTGGAACGGGCCGATCAGGCGCTCGGCGGCATTGACCTGGCGCTGATTGCCCACGGTACGCTGCCCGATCAGAACGGCTGCCAGCAGTCAGTCCAGAAAACACTGGCGGCCATTCACACCAACGCGCTGAGCGTGATCAGCCTGACCACCCTGCTGGCCAATCGGTTCGAGCAGCGCGGACGTGGAACCCTGATCGCCATCAGTTCGGTGGCCGGCGACCGGGGCCGACAAAGCAATTACGTCTACGGCGCGGCCAAGGGCATGATCAGCCTGTTGCTGCAAGGGTTGCGCAACCGACTGAGCAGCAAGGGCATTCAGGTCATTACGATCAAACCGGGGTTCGTAGACACGCCGATGACCGCTGCGTTTGAGAAGAAGGGTTTGCTGTGGGCGCAGCCCGATCAGATTGCCAAAGGCATCGTCGCCGCCGTCGAACGCGGTCGGGATGAGGTCTATCTGCCGTGGTTCTGGCGCTGGATCATGCTGGTGATCCGGCATATCCCCGAACGGCTGTTCAAGCGGCTGCAACTCTGAGCGGATCAGGTAGATCGGCGGCGCAAACCGGGCAGCAGCCACAGCCACGTCAGCAATTGCCCGGCCAGCGTCAGTCCGAACGCCAGTTGATAGCCCGGCTCGGCATAACCGCCGCCCGGTGCTGGCCACTGATTGATGATCGCGCCCATGCCCCACTGGCCGGCGAACGCCGCCACGAATACCAGCAGGTTCAGCGCCGTGTTCACCCGGCCCGCCAGCGCTGGCGGAAACGCCTGGGTCAGGATGGCGTAATTCAGGGTTCCGGCGGTGCCGAAGAAGCCAAATACCATCCACAGCGGCAACTGCGGTTCCAGCTTCAGCAGCAGCGCCAGTTGCGCCAGCATGAACAGCGCCATGCCGCCCGCTGATATCACCAGCGATGGAATCCCGCGCCGCGACAACCGGTAGGTTAACTGGCCCATGCCCAGAAATCCCGCCGCCATCGCCGCCGCCACCCAGAACAGATAACCCGCGGTCACGGCTTTATCCAAACCGGCCACGTCGCGCAGCCACGGTCCCGCCCACAGTCCCTGAATCGCCAGGAATGCCGCCTGCGACACCACGCTGCTCGGCGCGATCCGCCAGAAGACCGGGCTGCGGAAAATCTCCACCACGCCGCGTCCCTGCTCGCGCCAGCCGCCGACCGGCGTACCACCACCCTGCTGCTCCGGTACCGCCAGCCACAGGGCAGCCGCTACCGCGACCGTCAGGATCGCCAGGCCCGTGAATACGCCCCGCCAACTAGCCACATGCAAGGCTGCTTCCACCGGTGCGGTGGCGACCAGCGCGCCCAGCCCGCCCGCCGCCAGCACCCAGCCATTGATCGCCGGCAGGCGCACGGCAGGAAACCACAGGACGAAGGCCTTGAAACTGGCCATTAGACAGGCCGATACGCCCAGACCGATCAGGCCCCGGCCCACGATCAGTTCAACCCGATCCGTGCTGATGGCGAACAACCCCGCGCCCGCTGCCGCGAACAGCAGCAGCGTCGCCTCCACCCGGCGTGGACCAAACCGGTCCAGCAACAGGCCCAGCGGCAGCTGGAACGCGGCGAAGGTCAGGAAATAGACGCTGGTCAACAGGCCGAGATCGCTGGCATCCAGCCGCAGTTCCGCCGCCAGATGCGGCGACAGCACGGCGTTGATGGTGCGGTAGACATAGGACAGGAAGTAACCGGCGGCAAACGGCAGGAAGATGCGCAGCACGAGAGCTGGCGGCAGCTTTTGGTGAAAGTATTGGTGGGGCATGTTCAAAAGTTGGAAAGAATTTCTTGAAAGTGTGGGGATCGAGGGTATCAGTCCCCGACGCTATACAGTCATCGCCGCTGCCAGCGATTCCGCCCAGACTCGATAGCCGGCGGGGGAGGGATGCAGGCCATCGTGGCAGAAAAAGTCCCGCTCCAATCGCCCCGACAGCGGCGCATGGTGAACTTCCGGCAACCGGTACGCCAATCGAGCGGCGGCCTGATCCAGCACCCGCGCCCGCGCCCCCAGCACGATCCGCAACGGCGCGGGCAGCGCGGGAAATTCGCCCATCGGCGGCACCGCCGCCAGAAAGACCGGCGCTGGCCCGACCCGCTCGCGCACCGCCGCGATCAGCCGCCGCAGATCGGTCGTCCAGCGACCCGGACGCCGCAGTGCCAGGGTGTCATTGACGCCCAACACCAGCAACACGACATCCTGTGGTTCCGGTTGCAGTCGTCCCACCAGCAGCGTCTGGGTCGCAGAGGCGGTCACGCCGTTCTTCCCCAGCGCCTGCCACTGGACAGGACGGCCAGTGCGCGTCGCCAGCACCCGCGCCAGTTGCGCAGCCAGGGCCTGCTCCTGCGTCGGCGCCCCAACGCCCGCCACCGTGGATTCCCCCAGCACCAGCAGGCGCAACGGCGTTCCATCGCCCGCCGCCAAGCCCTCGCGCGGCCCTGCGGCTTCCGGCAGGCGTGGAACCCGGCCCCGCAGCCACAACCCCTGCGCCAGCGCCACCGGCAGCAGCGGCCACGTCGCTATCAGCCGGAGATGCCCGGTCCATGCCATCATCGTTCTCTCCAGCCACACGGGGGGCTGATCAAGACCCGTCGGACCGATGCGCCAGCCGGT
>JAGTSD010000130.1 GCA_018262135.1 Pseudomonadota bacterium
GGGCGGATAAACCCCTCACCCCCGACCCCTCTCCGAAAGGGAGAGGGGAACGTTGCAGTACTCAGGCGACCGGGTGCCGCAGTTGCGGATTCTGGGCCGGCGGCTTGACCGAGTAGTCGTAGAAGCCCTTGTTGGTCTTGCGGCCCAGGTAGCCGAGTTGGACCAGGCGGGTCAGGGTATGCGGCGGGGATACGTGCGGCTGGTGCATGTCCTGATAGATGTTCATCGTCATCGCCTCTACAACGTCCAGCCCGATGTAATCGGCCAATTCGAACGGCCCCATCGGATGACCGGCACCCGACTTCATGGCATGGTCGATGTCAGCGATGTTGCCGGTGCCCATTTCCAGCAGGCGGATGGCGCTGAGCATGTAGGGCGTCAGCAGACGGTTGACGATGAAGCCGGTGGTGTCCTGGACGATGACCGGATCCTTGCCGAGCTTCTTGCAGAGATCGTTGAGGGTGTTGATCGTCTCATCCGAGGTCTCAAAGGCATGGATGATTTCGACCAGCTTCATCACGGGGGCCGGATTGAAGAAGTGCAGGCCAGCTACCCGGTCGCGCTGCTTGCAGACCGCCATCAGCGCCGTCACCGACAGCGTGGAAGTGTTGGTAGTCAGCAGCGCCTGCGGCGACACGATTTTCTCCAGCCGCTGGAACAGCGCCTTTTTAGTCTCCAAATCTTCGATGATCGATTCGATGATCAGATCACAACCAGCCACATCGGCCTCGTTGGTCGTGAACTGCAACAGACCGAGGGTGGCGTCCTTTTTCTCGGCAGTCATCTTACCGCGCTCGACCATCTTGGCCAGGGATTTGTCCAACCCCGCGCGAATCTTGTCAGTCGAACCCGGTGTCGCCTTGACGGCCACCGTCGGAATGCCGGCCTGCGCGCACACCTGCGCCACGCCCAAACCCATCGCGCCACAACCCATGACACCGACTTTCTTGATTTCCATCGTGTATCCCTTTTCGTTGCTCTTGATGACATGTTTTCCAGCGTTTTAAAGACGCCGGCATTAATAACGCTAATTAATCAATTTGCTGGGATAATCCGGTCAATGCATCCACCCGCGCGGCAGCGACCAGAGCAAACCCGGCGAACATGCTTTAACGATGCTTAAACTCCGGGGCGCGCTTGCTGGAGAAAGCGTCCATGCCCTCCTTCTGGTCCTCGGTAGCGAACACGGCGTGGAAGGTCCGCCGCTCGAACAACAGGCCCTCGGCCAGCGAGGATTCGTAGGCGCGGTTGACGCACTCCTTGGCCATCATCACCGCCGGCAATGAATAGCTCGCGACAGTTTCGGCGGTCTTGACCGCTTCTTCAATGAGATTGGCGACCGGCACGATCCGGCTGACCAATCCGGCCCGTTCGGCTTCCTCGACATCCATCATCCGTCCGGTCAGGCACAGCTCCATCGCCTTGGATTTGCCGATCAGCCGGGTCAGACGTTGTGTGCCGCCCGCGCCGGGCAGGATACCCAGCTTGATTTCCGGTTGGCCAAATTTAGCGGTGTCGGCGGCCAGAATGAAATCGCACATCATCGCCAGTTCGCAACCGCCGCCCAGCGCGTAGCCCGCCACCGCCGCGATCACCGGTTTGCGGCACTGGCTGGCCCGTTCCCAGTTGCGGGTGATGAAATTGCCCTTGTAAGCATCCATGTACGAGTAGTCCTTCATCCCCTTGATATCGGCGCCCGCGGCAAACACCTTCTCGCCGCCGGTGAGGACGATAGCGCGAATGGACTCGTCCGCCTCGGCCACGTCCAGCGCCTGGCTTAGTTCATCCATCAAATCATTGGATAGGGCGTTGAACGCCTTGGGCCGGTTGAGGGTGATTAGGGCTACCGGGCCGCGGGTTTCGACCCGGATGTTCTCGTAACTCATGGTGATCCTCCTTCCTGACAGGGACTAGGCCATATTAATTCTGACAGGGCCGGCAGCGGCTGGCTTGCACGGAAACGCCATGCGCGAACCGATGACTGGCCGATGCGGACAGTATACGTCAGGAAGGGGATGGAAGGGATGAAGGGGATGGAGGGAAATGGAAGGATTTGCGGGACGCGCGAAACGGCCTCGCGCTGGCTTCGACTCAAACGATCATGACGAGAACGCGATCAGCGCCGCTTCATAACCGCGAAGAAGTCTAACGACGGCGTCGAGGCAGGTTCGCGCAACTCGGGCGCGCCTGGCGTTGTCAAGGAACGGCCCGGTTCCGGCGGCAGAGGGATAAAATAGGATGCCAACGCCAAAACCGCAGCCAGTAACAACATAAAAATCTGCTTGCGTTGCAGTTGAAAGCTCATCGAAATATGCTCAAGGCAATCGGAATGTCGTATGAATACAGAAATAGCACTAATAGACTAGCTAGAATCGTGCCATAGTTAAAGCGGACCATAATGAATGTTTTTATATTGTTACAAATCTTTTGATGTGCATGTTTTAAAACAATATTTTTGATAAGCAATCCCGGAACCAACTAGAATCCCTGACCAAAGTTGACGTAAGTCGCTTGCATTTATGAAAAATCTAAATGACCCGGGCCAATCTGGCCTGATCTAGCGGCCAAGGATGGCAAAAAATCCATCAACCGCTCGATGCTGGAGGGCGGAACATCATGCGGTTTGACCCTGCGGCGGATAGCTGGCATAAATAAAAGCTCATCCACGCTAATCCTGCCTGACCGGATCCGCGTTACTTCCCCTCCCTATCCATCTGGAATTCCACTCGCAAAGCCACCCGATGAAACGAGAACCCATCAGCCCGTATTTTGATATCAAAAAGGATGCCGAAGGTCGTGATTACATGGAAGTTTACCTGGAGGGCATCGCCCTGTTGCGACTGGTCCTTAGCAACAAGGGCACCGCGTTCACCGAGGACGAGCGGGTGGCGCTGGGGCTGGATGGCCTGCTGCCACCGCAGGTCAATACGCTGGAGCAGCAGGTCGAACGGGTCTATCGCGGCTTCCTGCGCGAGCCCGACCCCATCGCCAAATATCAATATCTGCGCGCCCTGCAGGAACGGGCCGAGACGCTGTTCTACGCCCTGCTGGAGCAGCATCTCGAGGAGATGATGCCGATCATCTACACCCCGACCGTGGGCCAGGCGGTGCAGCAGTTCAGCCACCTGTACCAGAACCCGCGCGGGCTGTCGTTCTCGCCGCTCAACATTGACCGCGCCGACCGGGTAGTGCGCAACTTCCCGTGGAACGACGTACGCATGATCGTCGCCACCGACTCCTCGGCCATCCTCGGCATCGGCGACCAGGGCTACGGCGGGTTGGCCATCGCCATCGGCAAGCTGGCGATCTACACCATCGGCGGCGGCGTCAACCCGTTCCACACCATGCCGGTGAAGCTGGACGTGGGCACCGACCGGCTGGAACTGCTCAACGATGAATTCTATCTCGGGGTGCGGCAGCGGCGGCTGCGCGGCGAGCGGTATCTGACGTTCCTGGACAAGTTCGTCAAGGCCATCCACGCGCGCTGGCCGCGCGCCGTGATTCAGTGGGAAGATTTATCGAAAGATGTCGCTTTCACGGTCCTGGAACGCTATCGCAAACAGATTCCATCCTTCAACGACGACATTCAGGGCACCGGCGCAGTGGCACTGGCCGGTCTGCTCTCCGCCAGCCGGCTCAAGGGTGAATCGCTGCGCGACCAGCGCATCGTGATTCTCGGCGCGGGCGCCGGCGGCATCGGCGTGGCCTGGGCCATCACCCAGGGTCTGATGCGCGAGGGACTGAGCCGCGAGGAAGCCCGCGACCGGGTTTGTGTGATTGATTCGCGTGGCCTGCTGGTACAGGACCGCAGCGTCGAAGCCTACAAACAGGATTATCTGCAACCGCGCGAGAAAATCGCCGGCTGGAGCATCGCCAACGACATCCCCACCCTGCTGGAGACCATCGAACACACCAAGGCCACCGCCCTGCTGGGGCTGAGCGGCCAGGCCGGCGCATTCAACCATCCGGTGGTGCAAGCCATGGCCCGCAATACCCCCCGGCCGGTCATCTTCCCCTTGTCCAACCCAACCTCAGCCTGCGAGGCGCTGCCGGAAGACATCGTGGAATGGAGCGACGGCCGGGCCATCGTCGCCACCGGCAGCCCGTTCCCGGACGTTGTGCGGGACGGACAAGTCCACCCTGTAGGTCAAGGCAACAATGCCTTCATCTTCCCCGGCCTGGGTTTCGGCGCGATTCTGGCCGAGTGTTGCGAGATTACCGATGACATGGTGCTGGAAGCGGCCTACGCCCTGGCGGACTACACCGCCGCCGCGCATATGCAATCCGGCCGGATTTACCCGCCGGTGCGGGAGTTGCGCGAGGTTAGCATCCGGGTTGGGGCGCGGGTGATCGAACTGGCGCTACGGGACGGCGTGGCCGGCAAGACCGATCTGGCGGGGCGCGATCTCGACACCTATCTGCGGTCGCGGTCCTGGAAACCCCGCTATCTGCCCATCGTGCGCGGTGATCATACTGCGATGATCGATCATCCGGGATATCAGAAAACGGACTGAGTCGCTGCGGCTCCATAAGGCTTGTCCACGGAAAACACGGAAGACACGGAAAAGCAAATAGGAAGTCGGTTTTTCTTCTTCCGTGCTTTCCGTGTCTTCCGTGGACTGTGTCTTCCTATCCCCCTGCCCTGCCGAACCGTTCCCGCAGCAGCCCGTCCAACGCCGGCAGCGCCGCCGGGTCCGGCAGACGCAGGCTGGGCACGCCGGTCAGCTTGTGGATCAATGCCTGGCCAGCGTCGGTATTGCAAGCCACCCCGGCCACCAGGTCAGGCCGGCGGCCGAACGCCTGCATCATGCCCACCACCGCATAGGGATCGGCGGTACAAAGCACCGTCAAGCGGATATTCGGTTCCAGCAACTCGACCGCCACATCGCCGTTATAGGGCTCCAGCGGCGAGGCACCCGCCTCGATCACCGCCACGTCGGCGTCGCCCACCGCCATGTTCGACAGTAGCGAGCTGGCCGCCTGGCGGTATTCCGCTGCCGGGCAGACCGTGGACGGCAGGCCGGCGTCCACGAAATCGAAAATCGGGTCGGCGCCAGCGTCGCGCATCGCCAGCAGATCGCGGTAGCGGCCAGCCCCAGTTAGCTTGGCCGCCAGCACCCGCAGACCGAGCGCCCGCAGCCGGCGGATGATGATCTGCGCCGAACGGGTCTTGCCGGCTGACATCGAGCTGCCGATGATCAGCAACACCGGAATGGTAAAAGTTCGGCCGGTGTCCGGCAGGGCGAAATCGCGCATCACGGCCTTGCGCCCCGCCGCCAATACGTGACCGCAATAGCGCAACTCGGTGAGCGTGGGAATCAGCGGCGATTTTGAGGTCAGCTTGCCAAACAGGCCCGCCGCGGTCATCGCCGTCATCCGCCCGTCCGGGCCGATGGCTTCCCAGGTTCCGGTCGCTTCCAGAGTGGCGAACCGCACCCCGAACGCGCCCAGCAGCCGGTCGCCGATGTCCACCTGCATCATCCGGCCATCAGTGAGCTCGATGCCGATGCCCGGACCCGGCAGGCCGGTGACCTCGCCGATCACGTAATCGCCATCGGCCCAGTATTCGCGCGACAGCGGCTCAATTTCAAACGCTTCAAGGCGGGCGATGCGACTGAGCGAGGTCCGCACCAGGGCCGTCATGCGAGACGAGGCCTAGTCAGCGGCGGTTCGAGTAACAGCAGCGCCAGCAATGCGGTGCGTTCGATCAGTTTATCTACGATCACGAAC
>JAGTSD010000131.1 GCA_018262135.1 Pseudomonadota bacterium
TGGACCGCCAGCGGTTCCGCGCCGCGCTGGAAGCGCGCGGCATCGGCACCGGCGTGTCCTACGAAGCGGCGCATTTGACGACGCTGTTCCGCCGTCATGGTCATCGCGAGGGCGAATTGCCCAACACCGAGCGCATCGCCCGCGAAACGGTGACGCTGCCGCTGTTCCCAGCCATGACCCGCGCCGACGTAGAGCGGGTGTGTGCGGCGGTCGGCGAGGTGTTGGCATGAGCGATCCGCAACTCTCGGTCATCATTCCCGTCTACAACGAACAGGAGACGCTGTCGGTACTGTTCGCGCGGCTCTATCCGGCGCTGGACGCACTGGGGGTACCCTACGAAGTGCTGTTCGTCAACGACGGCAGCCGCGACCGCTCGGCGGCGCTGCTGAAAGACCAGTTCCTGGCCCGGCCCGACGTCACGCGGGTCATCCTGTTCAACGCCAATCACGGCCAGCACATGGCGATCATGGCCGGCTTCGAGTATTGCCGGGGCGAGCGGGTGGTGACGCTGGACGCCGATTTGCAGAATCCGCCCGAGGAAATCGGCAAGCTGCTCGCCGCGATGGACCAGGGCCACGACTACGTCGGCAGCATCCGGCAAACCCGGGAGGATAGCCTGTGGCGACATGCCGCCTCGCGGCTGATGAATCGGCTGCGGGAACGAATCACCCACATCAAGATGACCGATCAGGGTTGCATGTTGCGCGCCTACAGCCGCTCCATCGTCAAGGCGCTTGTGGCGACGCACGAAGTCAGCACCTACATCCCGGCGCTGGCCTATACCTTCGCCACCTCCCCAACCGAGGTCACGGTCGCCCATGCCGAACGCGCCGCTGGCAAATCCAAATATCCGCTGTACAAGCTGATCCGGCTCAACTTCGACCTGGTGACCGGCTTTTCGCTGGCGCCCTTGCAACTGTTCTCGCTGGTCGGAATCACCCTGTCGCTGGCCTCAGCGGCGTTCGTGGTCTATCTCGCCATTCGCCGGCTGGTCGTTGGTCCCGAAGCGGAGGGACTGTTCACCCTGTTCGGCATCAACTTCCTGCTGATGGGTATCCTGCTGTTCGGCATCGGCCTGCTGGGCGAGTACATCGGCCGCATCTATCAACAAGTACGCCAGCGTCCGCGCTTTACCATTCAGGCGATTCTGGAACAGCGCAAAGAGGGGGAATGAAACGATGACCCGCGCCGTGGTGTTTGCCTATCACAATGTCGGAGTGCGCTGCCTCAAGGTCTTGCTGGCCCAAGGCATCAACGTAGCGCTGGTCGTGACGCACACCGACAACCCGAACGAACCCATCTGGTTCGACAGCGTCGCCGCCACCGCCGTCGATTACGGCATTCCGATGATCTCGCCAGAGAATCCCAACATCCCGGAGGAGTTACGACGCATCCGCGAACTGGCTCCCGATTTCCTGTTCTCGTTCTACTACCGGCAAATATTGACGCCGGAACTGCTCGCGATAGCATCACGCGGCGCGCTCAACATGCACGGTTCGCTGCTGCCGAAATACCGTGGCCGGGTTCCGATCAACTGGGCGATCATTCGCGGCGAGACCGAAACCGGGGCAACGCTGCATTACATGGAGGCGAAACCGGACGCCGGCGACATCGTGGCCCAGACCGCTGTGCCCATCCTGCCCGACGATACGGCGCGGGAAGTGCTTGACAAGGTGACTGTAGCCGCCGAAATCACGCTGCATCAGGCACTGCCGGCACTGATTGCCGGCGACGCGCCACGCATCGCGCAGAATCTGCGTCAGGGCAGCTACTTCTCTGGTCGCAAGCCCGAGGACGGGCGCATCGACTGGACCGTATCAGCAGTGGGTGTTCATAACCTGGTGCGCGCGGTCGCCCCACCTTATCCGGGCGCATTCACCACTGTAGACGGCCAGCCGGCGCGGATTTTGCGCACCCGCCTGATTGAGGCAAGCGCGATCCGGATACCCGAACCCTTCCTCGAACTGGTCGGTGCCCGGCTGGTCGCTCGTTGCGCCGGCGGTGGTGCGCTGCAAGTCCTCGCACTGGAACTGGCCGGCGAACCTGCGACTACGGTATCACTAGTCGAGCGTCTCGGACCCGGCCCGTGGCGGCTCGGCGCCTGAAATTCCGTGCTGCACTCCCCCTGAACCCGTTTTCCGCAAACTTCCGAAATTTCCCATCCCGTGAAAAAAATTCTCATCCTCGGCGTCAACGGCTTCATCGGCCATCACCTGTCCCAGCGCGTCTTGAGTGACACTGACTGGGAAATTCACGGCATGGACATGCAGGACGACCGCGTCCGCGACCTGATCGGCCAGCCGCGCTTTCACTTCTTCGAGGGGGACATCACCATCAACCGGGAGTGGATCGAATACCACGTCAAGAAATGTGACGTAGCGTTGCCACTGGTCGCCATCGCCACCCCCGCCACCTACGTGCGCGAGCCGCTGCGGGTATTCGAACTCGACTTCGAGGCCAACCTGCCGATCGTGCGGTCCTGCGTCAAATACCACAAGCGGCTGGTGTTTCCCTCGACCTCGGAAGTCTACGGCATGTCGGCGGACGCCGAGTTCGATCCCGATAACTCGCCGCTGGTCTACGGGCCGATCAACAAGCCACGCTGGATCTACGCCTGCGCCAAGCAGATGATGGACCGGGTGATCTGGGCCTACGGCATGGAGCAGGGACTGGATTTCACCCTGTTCCGCCCCTTCAACTGGATCGGCGCCGGCCTCGATTCGATCAATACCCCCAAGGAAGGCAGTTCCCGGGTCATCACCCAGTTTCTGGGCCAAATCGCGCGGGGCGAGCCAATCAAGCTGGTGGATGGCGGCGCGCAGCGGCGTTCGTTTACCTATATTGATGACGGCATCAATGCCCTGCTCAAGATTATCGCCAACGAGCGGGGCGTGACGAGCGGCCAGATTTACAATATCGGCAATCCGCGCAACAACCTGTCGGTCCGCGAACTGGCGACCCGGATGCTGGAACTGGCGGCGGAGTACCCGGAATACCGCGACAAGGCAGCCAGGGTGCAACTGATTGAAACCACCTCGGCGGACTATTACGGCCAAGGCTACCAGGACGTGCAACAGCGAGTGCCCAGGATCGAAAACACTCGCGCTGATCTCGACTGGGAGCCAAAAGTGGCGATGGATGACGCGCTGCGGCGGATTTTCGAGGCCTATCGCGCCCACGTCGCCGACGCGGGCACCCTCGTTGATTGAATCGTGATGGCTGCGCCCCCGCTGGCTCTTAAGGTTGACGTTGATACCTTGCGCGGGACGCTGGAGGGCGTACCGCGACTGGTGGAACTCTTCCAGCGCCATCGAACGGACGCGACCCTCCTGTTCAGCCTCGGTCCCGATCATACCGGCTGGGCGATCCGGCGGGTATTCCGGCGCGGCTTTCTCGGCAAGGTCAGACGCACTTCCGTGATCGAGCACTACGGGCTGAAGACCCTGCTCTACGGGACGCTGCTGCCCGGACCGGACATTGGCCGGCGCGCGGGCGACGTCATGCGGCGGGTCCGCGACGCCGGATTCGAGACCGGCATTCATGCCTGGGACCATGTGTACTGGCAGGATCATGTCGCTGGCGCCGACCGCGAGTGGACGGTTCGTCAAATGCGGCAGGCGGTGGATCGTTACGCCGAAATTTTCGACGCGGCGGCGACCGTGCATGGCGCGGCCGGCTGGCAGATGAACGCTCATGCTTTGCGACTCACCGGAGAACTGGGCTTCGCCTGCTGCTCCGACTCGCGCGGAACCCATCCTTTCCTGCCGGTGGTGGACGGCGAGGCGATCCGCTGTCCCCAGTTTCCGACCACCCTGCCGACTCTGGATGAATTGATCGGCATGGCCGGGATCACGCCGGACAATGTCGCTGATCGCCTGCTGGCTATCACGGCAGCGCCCCCGGCTACAACCGGTCACGTCTTCACCCTGCACGCGGAACTCGAAGGCATGAAACTCTTGCCTGTTCTCGACCGGTTGCTGGCGGGCTGGCACGCTCAAGGCTACCAGCTCGGCGCGCTGCGGACGCTGGCCGGTGAAATACCCTCGGACGCCTTGCCGCGCCATGCGGTGGTTGACGGAACCGTACCCGGCCGTACCGGTACGCTGTTGATGCAGGGACCGGCGATCTGGCGTTTCGCCAATACCCTTCAATCACCTTTTCCTTCCGTGCATTCCATGCCTTCCGTGGATTAATGGACAACGCCATGCGGTTTCCTGCGGATAAAATACTGATTGGCATATTGGCCCTGGCAGTGACGGCGGTTATCTTACTCTTCATCGCACTATCGTTTTTCAACTATCCAGCCGCCGATGATTTCTGCTTTGCCGCCAAGGCCCGGGAATTGGGATTTCTCGAGGCGCAGGTATTCTGGTATGAACATTGGTCGGGGCGGTATAGCCTGAACTCGGTATGGACCGCCATCATGTCGTCGGGAGATATTGTCCAAATCTACCGTTATCCACCGGTTATCCTTCTGGTAACGACATGGTTGAGCTTTGCCTTTTTAACCAACAGAATCGCCCAAGGCCAAGTCTCAACTTCTTTCGCTCTCCTTCTTGGAGGGGTATGGACCATACTGTTCATTGCTGGCGCTCCTGATCCTGCCCAGACCTTCTATTGGCTGGGGGGAAGCATCACTTATCAGATGGCAAACATTTTCCTGATCGTTCTGCTTGGACTGCTCGTCTGGCGGGAGACTACGGCGAATAGCAATCCATTGCGGGCGTGGCTATTCGTGTTTTCCAGCCTGCTGGTCATCGCCACGGTCGGGGCGAACGAAGTTTCCCTGTTATTGACCGGGATGATTCTGGGCTGGGGTACGGTTCATGCTCTATGGACAAAGCGTGACTCACGCGCCTTCTGGGTGGGGTTGTTGCTGATCGCCATCGGCGCGGCGCTCGTCAGCGTGCTGGCGCCAGGCAATTACCAGCGTTATGCCGGCATCGGTGAGGATCATCAACTTCCGCGCCCGATGCCCTGGCTGGCGATGGTGCTCTATTTGCCCTGGGTAACGTTGCGGCTGTTGTATTGGCTTTCCAACCTGGGATTGTGGGCGTCGGCCTTCGTTCTGCTGGCTACCACATTTCCGGTGGCCAGAGCATGGCTTTACAACAAAGGAAAATTTAACCGCCGTTTTTTAATCCTGCCGGCGTTATGGATCGCAGCCATCTTCATTCTCAACGCGCCTGGTTTTCTGATTAACCGATACCCCTTGCCCGAAAGAGCCGAGAGCGTCGTCTGGCTCTTTTTTCTGCTCGGCTGGTATCCTTCCTTTATTATTTTCGCCCATTTTCTGGTGGACGAAAAAATTCAAACTGCCGACCACCGTCTGATTCCACTGGCGATGGTTTTGTTAATCATCAGCCTGTTGGGAACGCCGAATATCTTTGAAGCCTACAAGGATGTCTACCGGGGTTACCGCTATGACCAGGAAATGCGCCAGCGATTTAGCACCATCCAGGCTGGTAAAAATCAGGGGAAAATAGATATTATCGTGGACAGTCTTTCCAGACCTCCACGGACCTTGTTCGCCACCGATCTTGCAACCGATCCGAATAATTTTCGAAATCAGTGCATGCGCGAGTATTACGAAGTCAAGTCCATCAAACTGGGCACCTCCACTAAATAACCTCATGTTCCCTTGAAATCCATCCTGGAAACCCATGACTCACAATACCCTGATTGACGCCGCTACCCTGTACTCTCATCTCGACGATCCCCA
>JAGTSD010000132.1 GCA_018262135.1 Pseudomonadota bacterium
ATCGGCCGTTGCGCCGGCGACAGCAGGTGCAAGGTCACCGCAATCCGCCCGCCGGCGATGCGCGGGGTATCCGCCAGCCCGAACAGTTCCTGCAATTTCACCGCCAGCACCGGCGGCCCGCCCGGCGTGTAGCGCAACCGCAGGCGCGAGCCGCTGGGCACTGGCAGATGGGTCGGCGCCAATTCGTTCAACCGCGCCCGCTGCCGATGATCCAGCAGCGCCTGGAGCGCCGCCGCCAGGTCCAGCCGCGGCAAGTGCTCGCGCCGGGTCATACCGTCCAGCCAAGGCGCCAGCCACTCGTCCAGATGATCGGCCAGCCAGCCGTCGGCCACATCCGGCCAGCCGTCTTCCGGGAACCAGGATCGCAATGACATTACCCTCACCTGCCAGTCGCGCAATTCATCGCTCCACGGCAAGCGGTCCAGCCCCATCCGGCGGATGCCGGCCAGCATGGCCTGTCGCAATGCTGCCGGGTCGGCGTCCGCCAGGGGAGCGCTGGCAAGGATCAGAGCGCCGAGTCGCCGGTCCCGGCGGGCGACCACCGCCGCCTGCCGCTCGTCCCAGTTCACTTCCGCGACCGTCCGCACCCGCGCGGCAAGGTGCGTTTCCAGATCGGCGGGAGCGACGGGCGCGGCCAGCCAGATCCGACCCTCGCCGACGCCGGCGTCCAGGTGCGCCACGGCCAGCCAGTCGCGGCCCAGCAACGGATCGCCGGCCAGCAGCCGCGCGCCGCGCCCGCTGGCCAGCAGATAACGGTCCGGGCCGCCCTCGCGCCGACGCGCCACTCGGTCGGGATAGGCCAGCGCCAGCAGCAGGCCGACGGTTTCCGCCGCTGGCGGCGCTTCAGGGCCGGAACCGACTCGCAACAGTTGCCGCCAGCGCCGCGCCGCCTGTTCGACCCGGACGCAGGCGGCGGGATCGGCCAGCCCGCGCCGCACGCCGTCATGCCGGAAGGCGTACAGGGCATCCAGCCGGGCTGTCAGATCGCAGCCGAAAGGATGCTCGCCGCGCAACAAATCACGTTCTTCCAACAGAGCGGCCAGATCGGCGGCCAGCGCGCCCTGGCCGAGCGCCGCACCGCGCCGCAGCAGGTGCGCCAGCCGGGGATGGGTCGGCAATTCCGCCAGGTCCCGGCCGGTCGGCGTGATGCGCCCCTGCTCGTCCAGCGCCTCCAATTCGGTCAGCAGGGTGCGGGCCTGCGCCAGCGCGCCCGACGGCGGTGGATCGAGCCAGGCCAGCGCCAGCGGATCGTTCACCCCCCATTGCGCCAGTTCCAGCGCCAGGGGCGCCAGATCGGCGTCGAGGATTTCCGGCGTGCGGCGCGGTCGCAACCGGTTCTGGGTGGCCTCGCTCCACAGGCGGTAACACACGCCCGGCCCCAGCCGGCCGGCGCGACCGGCGCGCTGTTCGGCGGCGTCGGCGGCGATGCGCACCGTCTCCAAGCGGGTCAGGCCGCTGCGCGGATCGAAGCGGGGAACGCGGGTCCAGCCGGCGTCCACCACGATGCTGATTCCCTCAATGGTCAGGCTGGTTTCGGCGATAGGCGTGGCGAGCACGACCTTGCGCCGGCCAGCGGGATCGGGCTGAATGGCGCGTTGCTGGGCATCGCCGGGCAAATCGCCGTACAGGGGAACCAGTGCCAGTCCGACGCAGGCCGGTTCCGCTTCCAGCCGGCGCTGAACCTGGCGGATTTCACCTCCGCCCGGCAGAAAGACCAACAGGTCGCCGGCATGGCGGGACAGAGCGGTCAGCACGGCGCGCACCACAGCGTTGAGATCGAGGCCGTCGGGATCGCGCGGCAGGTAATGCCGGGTCACCGGATGGGCGCGGCCTTCACTGGTGACGAGGGGGGCGTCGCCCAGCAACCGGGCCACTGCCGCGCCGTCCAGGGTCGCTGACATCACCAGCAGGCCCAGGTCCTCGCACAGGCCGCGCTGGCTGTCCAGGCACAGGGCCAGGGCCAGATCGGCGTGAAGACTGCGCTCGTGGAATTCGTCGAAAATGACCAGTCCCACCCCGTCCAGCGCCGGATCGCGTTGCAGGCGGCGGGTCAGAATACCTTCGGTCAGCACTTCGATCCGGGTCTGGCGCGATACTTGATTCTCGAAACGGATGCGATAACCAACCGTTTGGCCGACCGGCTCGCCCAGCAGGCTGGCCATGCGCGCTGCCGCAGCCCGCGCCGCCAGCCGGCGCGGCTCCAGCAGCAGGATGGAGCGCCCGGCCAGCCACGGCTCGTCCAGCAGCGCCAGCGGGACCCGGGTAGTTTTGCCCGCGCCCGGCGGTGCTTGCAGCACCAGGGCAGCGGCATCGCGCAGCGCGGCCCGGATTGCCGGCAAGACCGGTTCGATGGGCAGCAGGGTGAGAGCAATCGCGGGTAGCAGTGTCAAAGGAATACGTTCGGCGGAGTGGAGAGAACAGGGAACAGCGATTTCGCGTCAGGTTGCGTTGCCGCGTGCATTTTTGAGGCGGTTTAACTATGGTAGGGGCTGAAATTATCAGTCACTACTGCTCTCTAAACTTTTAAGAGAGCACAAGCATTGGTTGTTGTTATTGTAGCTAAACCGTGGTTTTTTTGATACTCTGTGGATATGATGATACGATATAGTATGTCCATCAAAAGCCTTGAGTTTATCGTCGCCATGTCGAAGCGAATTATCTTACCCCTATGGGTTTGCAGCCTGGTGGGGGCTTGCGCGTTCAATCCCTGGCCGGTGCTTGCGCAAATGGCCGATGGGCCGGAGTCCCAGGCGCGAAGCACCACTGCGCCGATGGTGGCCAGCCTGAATGCGTCCCTGCCGTCGGAAGCTGCCAAACCCGCCGGTGATGCCGAGCCGGCGGCCGATGAAATGGAGCCGGACGCGCCCGCCGAAGCGTCGCCACAACCGGCGGAAGCCGCCGCACCGCCGCCCCTGCCGCCCTGCCCGGCGAGCGCCGCCAGTCTCGACGGCCGCATCGCCGGCCAGATTTGCCAGCGGGTGCGGACCGAGCCGCCGCCGACCAGCCTGAAAGTAGACGGCCACGCCCTGCGGTCGCTGGAATCCACCATCCGGTTCTATGCCCAGCGCGATTACCAGGCCGGCTGGCTGGATGCCAGCGGCAACCCGTCGGCGGCAGCCGAGGATTTGCTGAAGGCTCTGGGCGAGGCCGATCAGGAAGGCTTGCGGAGCGCCGATTACCGGCCGGTCGAGTTGCGCAAGCGGCTTAATGCCGTTCGACAGCAGGGATCGGCGGCGGGCGATAGTTCGCTGGCCGAATTCGATCTGCTGTTCACCGATACGTTCCTGACCTATGGTTCCCACTTGCTGGCCGGCCGGTTGCCGCCCCGCAAGGTGGATCCCGAATGGGAGATCAAGCCGCGTTCCCGCGATCTGGCGGTGGTGCTGCAGGAGGCGCTGGCCAGCGGGACGGTGATCCAGTCGTTGCAGGGGCTGCGGCCACGGGACAAGGGCTATGCCCAGTTGCGCGAGGCGCTGCGCCAGTACCGCGAGGTGGCGGCGGCAGGCGGCTGGCCAAAGGTAGCCGCCGGTCTGGGTTCGGGCGCGCAAGGTCCGCAGGTGCGGAATTTGCGCGCCCGGTTGCAGGCCAGCGGCGACCTGGCCGGCGGCGACGCAACTGGCCAGAACGGCTCGGCGGTGTTTGACAAGGTGGTGGCCGATGCGGTGCGCCGCTTTCAGAAACGGCATGGCCTGGCGGAAACCGGAACCGTGAACGCTGCAACGCAAGCGGCGATGAACGTGCCGGTGACCGAGCGCATCCGCCAAGTCGAACTGAATCTGGAGCGCTGGCGCTGGATGCCGGACGAACTGGGCTCGCGCTACATCCTGGTCAACATCCCCAGCTTCAAGATGAAGGTGTTCGAGGATGACAAGCGGGTCATCGAATCGAAGGTGGTGGTGGGCCGGCAGGAACGGCAAACCCCGGCCTTCACCGCCAACATGGCCTATCTGGTGCTCAGCCCGAAGTGGTACGTGCCGCGCTCCATCGCGGTGAAGGACAAGCTGCCGCAACTGAAGCGCAGCCCCAACGCCCTGGCGCGGCAGAACATCCGGGTGTTCAACAGCGCCGGTAAGGAGATCAAACCGGGCGCGGTCAACTGGCGGGCGGTCAGCGCCGACAACTTCAACTATCAGTTGCGTCAGGACGCCGGACCTCGCAATGCGCTGGGCGGGATCAAGTTCATGTTCCCGAATCCCTACAACGTCTATTTGCACGACACGCCGTCGCGCGAACTGTTCAGCCGCAACCAGCGCACCTTCAGCTCCGGCTGCATCCGGATTTCCAATCCGGTCGAGCTGGCCGAGTATCTGTTGAAATCCGATCCCAAATGGAATCGGAACAGGATCAAGACCGCCTCCACCAGCGGCCAGCAGCAGGTAGTCAACCTGCCGCAAAAAGTGCCGGTGTATTTGCTGTACTTGACTGCCTGGGTGGATGAGGACGGGCTGGTGAATTTCCGCAGCGACATCTATCAGCGTGACAAACCGATGGTTCGGGCGCTGTACCAAGGTGGCGCGGGCGGCAAGGGCGCGTAGCTCAGCTTTGGTGTGATACCAATTCCTGGTAGATTTTGACTGTTAACAGGTACGCTGGGATGAAGTCGTAGGATGCGGTGAGCGTGCGAACCGCATCGGTCGCGATGGATGCGGTTCCTTCGTCACCGCATCCTACTCACCCACTGATTCCAATAAAACCTGTTGGGAACTGGTATGAGGTATCGGCGATCCCCCGGCCCTGGCGGTCGGGGGATTTTTCGTTTGAAGCGGAGCAAAGCCATGCGCGTGGCGGTAGGCGTACAGTACGACGGGGCCGGATTCCAGGGCTGGCAGGCGCAGCGGCCGGGCATGCGAACCGTGCAGATCGTGCTGGAGCAGGCGCTGGCCCGGGTAGCGGATCATCCGGTTCGGCTGGCGTGTGCTGGCCGCACCGATGCCGGGGTGCATGGGGTCGGCCAGGTGGCGCATTTCGACGCTACAGCGGTGCGTTCGGCGCGAAGCTGGGTGTTGGGCGGCAATGCCCATCTGCCGCCAGACCTCAGCCTGAGTTGGGCGCGGGACGTGCCGGACGATTTTCATGCCCGCTTTTCGGCGCTGGCCCGCCGCTATCGTTATCTGATCTTGAATCAGCCCCATCGCTCGGCGCTGTGGCGGGGCCGGGCGGCCTGGTGTTATCGGCCGCTCGATGCCGAACGGATGCACGAGGCCGGGCAGGCGCTGGTCGGCGAGCACGATTTCAGTGCGTTTCGCGCCGCCGCGTGCCAGGCCCGGCATCCGGTCCGGACAATCCACGAACTGACGGTACGGCGGCGGGGCGATGGCCTGGTGCTGGAGGTGGAGGCGAATGCGTTCCTGCATCACATGGTGCGCAACATCGCCGGGGTGCTGATGGCGATTGGCGCCGGCGACCGGCCGGTCGAGTGGGTGCGGGAGGTGCTGGACCAGCGCGACCGGACGCGGGCGGGCGTGACCGCGCCGGCGGAGGGTTTGTATCTGCTGGTGGTGCGTTATCCGGTGCGGTTCGGCCTGCCGGCGGCGATTGCGGCCGTGCCGGAATTCGGGAGCTGAGCACCTGGATAACAACCCATCATTCAAGATCAGCCCTCAGCCGGCGGCCCAGTCGAACCGTTCCAGGTTGCGGCTGGCCTGGCTGAACTCGATGCCGACCAGGGTGATCGGCTGGCCCAGACCGCGATACTGGGCGGCGTAATCCCGCTCCCGGAGCT
>JAGTSD010000005.1 GCA_018262135.1 Pseudomonadota bacterium
TGTTCGAGCGGCGCGCGCCGGGGCTGTATCACAACACCGCCGTGGTGCTGGAGCGCGACGGGAGCATCGCCGGAACCTATCGCAAGATGCACGTTCCCGACGATCCCGGCTATTACGAGAAATTCTATTTCACGCCCGGCGATCTCGGCTTCACGCCGATTGACACTTCGGTGGGCCGGCTTGGCGTGCTGGTGTGCTGGGACCAGTGGTTTCCCGAAGCAGCGCGGCTGATGGCGCTGGCCGGTGCGGAACTGCTGCTGTATCCGACTGCCATCGGCTGGAATCCCCAGGACGAGGAAGACGAGCGCCAGCGGCAGTGGGAAGCCTGGTTCCTCATCCAGCGGGCGCACGCCGTCGCCAACGGCCTGCCGGTGGTGGTCTGCAACCGGGTCGGCTTCGAACCGGACCCGTCCGGCCAAACCCCCGGCGCGCAGTTCTGGGGCAGCAGCTTCATCGTCGGCCCGCAGGGCGAATGGCTCGGCACCACCCCGTCCGACCAGCCGGCCACGCTGGCGGCGGAACTGGATTTGAGCCGTACCGAACAGGTGCGGCGGACCTGGCCTCATCTGCGCGACCGGCGGATTGATGCCTACGAGGGATTGCTGCAGCGGTACCTGGACCACCCAGTAGTCTGAATCACGGATTGTCACGGATGCCACGGATGCCACGGATGCCACGGATGCCACGGATGCCACGGATGCCACGGATGGTTTTGTGTCATCCGTTCATCCGTTTAATCCGTGATCCCGAATTTAACCGGGTCGAACTTGTCCTACGAACTGGTTGAATAAACCGGTCGAATCTATCCTATAGTTTATTGTTCGAGGTTGCCTGAAACCGCGCAACACCACCGATCCCGTACATGCCACGCCACCCAAGCCAGCCGTCCCCAGCCATTTCCGTAAAGTGGATCACCCCTGATCCCGAGGGTCTGGTCGTCGGCTGATCCGTCAACCCCACCTTTTTGACCCACAAGCCTCAATCATCCGACGGGCATCACGCCGAGGAGTAAGTATGGAGATCATCAAAACCGACGTGGCCATCGTCGGCGCGGGAGGGGCGGGACTACGCGCCGCCATCGCGCTCGCCGAAGCCGACCCAAAGATTCGCATCGCCTTGATTTCAAAGGTCTATCCGATGCGCAGTCACACCTGCGCCGCCGAAGGCGGGGCCGCCGGCGTCATCAAGCCCGATGACAGCCTCGACTTGCACTTCAACGACACGGTCGGCGGCGGGGACTGGCTGTGCGACCAGGACGCCGTTGAATACTTCATTAACGAGGCCCCCAAGGAACTGATTCAACTGGAGCACTGGGGCTGCCCGTGGAGCCGCGAGCCGGATGGGTCGGTCGCCGTTCGTCCTTTTGGCGGGATGAAGATCAAGCGCACCTGGTTCGCCGCCGACAAATCGGGCTTCCACATCCTCCACACCCTGTTTCAGACTTCGCTCAAGTACCCGACCATCCAGCGCTTCGACGAGTACTACGCCACCGATCTGCTGGTGGACGACGGGCGGTGTCAGGGCTTCACCGCGCTGGAAATTCGCAGCGGCCAAATGAAGCAGTTCCAGGCCAAGGCGGTGATCATCGCCGGCGGCGGCGGCGGGCGCATGTTCCCCTTCACCACCAACGGCGCCATCAAGACCGGCGACGGCATGGCGCTGGCCTATCGCGCCGGCGCGCCGCTCAAGGACATGGAGTTCGTCCAGTACCATCCGACCGGCCTGCCGAACACCGGCATTCTGTTGACCGAGGGCTGTCGCGGCGAAGGTGGCATCCTGGTCAACAAGCACGGTCGCCGCTATTTGCAGGATTACGGCATGGGGCCGGAAACTCCGGTCGGCCAGCCGGTGCTCAAGACCATGGAACTCGGCCCGCGCGACCGGCTGAGCCAGGCGTTCTGGCACGAGCAGAAGAAGGGCAACACCGTCTCCACCCAGTGGGGCGACTGCGTGCTGCTGGACATGCGCCATCTGGGGGAAAAGAAGATCAACGAGCGGTTGCCGTTCGTGCGCGACCTGTCCATCAGCTATCTGGGCATGGACCCGGTCAAGGAGCCGATCCCGATCCGCCCGGTGGTGCATTACATGATGGGCGGCATCCATACCGACATCCAGGCCGCCACGCCGCTGCCGGGGCTGTTCGCGGCGGGCGAATGCGCCTGCGTCAGCATCAACGGCGCGAACCGGCTGGGTTCCAACTCCCTGACCGAGCTGCTGGTGTTCGGGCGGCGGGCGGCGCTGAGCGCCATCGCCCATGTCCAGTCCGGGCTGGCCACCAGCAATGACGCCGCGCTGGCCGCCAAAGCGCAAGACTCCGAGAACCGCATCCGGGCTTTGTTCGCCAAGAGCCAGGGCACGGAATCCATCGCCGGTCTGCGCAAGGAGATGATGCACACCATGGAGGAAGGCGCCGGCATTTACCGCACCGGCGAGGAATTGGCGAAGACGTGCGACAAGATCGCCGAACTGCGCCAACGCTATGCCGGCATCGCGCTGCACGACAAGACCAGCGTCTACAACACCGACCTGTTGCAGGCGCTGGAGCTGGGTTCGATGCTCGACTGCGCCGAGGCGGTCGCGGTGGGCGCGCGGGACCGCACGGAATCGCGGGGCGCGCACCAGCGGTTGGACTTCACCGCGCGGGATGATCAGAACTTCCTCAAGCATACCCTGGCCTACTATCATCCCACCGAACCGCCGCGCCTCGACTACCTCGATGTGGTGATCACTAAGTCGCAACCCGGAGTCCGCGATTACTCAGGAGCCAAGCAATGAGCGAACGCCAAATCCAACTGGAGGTGCTCCGCTACAACCCGGAGACCGATAGCGCGCCCCGGTTTCAGACCTATGCCGTGCCCTGCCTGAACGAATGGGTGGTGCTCGACGCCCTGAACTACGTCAAGGAAAATCTGGACCCGACCCTGAGCTATCGGTGGTCCTGCCACATGGCGGTCTGCGGCAGTTGCGGCATGATGATCAACGGCGAACCCAAACTCGGCTGCAAGGCGTTCATTCACGAATACGGCGACAGCATCCGGGTCGAGCCGCTGGCGCACTTCCCCATCGAGCGGGATCTGGTGACCGTGGTCGAGGATTTCATCGCCAAGCTGGCCAGCGTCAAGCCCTACCTGATTCCGAAGGAGGACAAGCCGGTCAGCGCCGGCGAGTTCAAGCAGACGCCGGCGGAACTGATGAAGTTCAAGCAGTACACGCTGTGCATCAACTGCATGTTGTGCTACGCCGCCTGCCCACAATACGGTCTGGTGCCGGAATTCGTCGGGCCGGCGGCCCTGGCCCTGGCGCATCGCTACAACCAGGATTCGCGCGACGGGGGCCGGGATCAGCGCCAGGAAGTGGTCGCCTCCGATGAGGGCGTGTGGGAATGCTCGTTCGTCGGCGCCTGCTCCGAGGTCTGCCCCAAGCACGTGGACCCCGCCGGCGCGCTGCAACAGATCAAGGTGGCCAGCACCATTGACTGGTACAAAGAACACTTGATGCCATGGGTGAAGAAATGAGCCGCAAACCGTATGTCCGTGAGATTTCCAAGACCACCTGGTTTCTTCGGCAGCCGCGCTACATGCGCTACATGGCGCGCGAAGTGACCTGCATTTTCATCTTCGCCTACACCTTCCTGCTGATCTGCGCCCTGGGCAGCCTGGCGGACGGGCCGGACGCCTTTCAGGAGTTCCTGAATTCGCTGCGCAGTCCGTGGGGCGTGCTGTTCAATCTGGCGGTCCTGGTGGTGACGGCGTACCACAGCCTGTCGTGGTTTGTAGTGACGCCGCAGGCCATGCCGATCCAGCGCGGCGAGGAGTTTGTGCCCGGCAACATCATCGTCAACGCCCACTACGGGGCCTGGGCGGTAGTCTCGCTGATCATCCTGATCTGGGGAATGTAAGATGGCCAAATCCAACAAACCGATCTTCTGGGGGTTGTTCGCCGCCGGCGGCACGGTCACCGCATTCGTGACCCCGGCGCTGGTGCTGATCACGCTGTTCGCCGCCTTTGGCGCCGGCATGGATATGTTTACCTATGAAGCGATCCATGCGTTTGCCGCCTGGTGGCTGGGCAAGCTGATCATCTTTGGCGTGATCCTGCTGTCGCTGTGGCATGCCGCGCACCGGCTGCGGGTGACCGCTCACGACTTCGGCATCCGCGCCGACACGGTGGTCGCGTATGTCGTGTATGGACTCGCGGCTCTGGGCACGCTGATGACGATCGTCTACCTGCTGCGGATCTGAGAGCGCATTCCGATCCGCCGACCCTGTCAACCCTTAACCCTGTCATCGCCAACCCCTCTCCCACCACGGGAGAGGGCATTTTTTATCGGCTCCAAGGAAGCTTTTGCAGCCATGAGTTCCCAATCCGATCAATGCGCGGCCACCCAGCCCCGACCACAGTCGTTGGATAACGGCGCGGGCCTGGAGCCGGCGACCGCCCGCGTTGCAGACACGGCCCAGTTCGAAGCCTCCAGCGCGGCGGATGAGTTTCCGACCCACGTTCCATTGCCGGCGTACTTGCAGCAAACCTACTGGTGGGCCTATCTGCATCCCGCCGCCGTGCGCTTCTTCGAACGGCAATGGCTGGTCAATCTGATCCTGTGGGGCAATTTTGCCCGGCTGCGCGATCTGGCCCTGGACGAGATCGGCCAGTCCATCGCGGGCGACGTACTGCAAGTGGCGTGTGTTTACGGGAACTTTACCGAGCGGCTGATCGAGCGGCTGGCGCCGACCGGGCGGCTGGACGTGGTGGATGTCGCCCAGGTCCAGTTGGAGAATCTGAAAGGCAAGCTCAAGGATCCATCCCGCATTGGCGTTTACCATCAGGATTCCACCGATTTGCGCTTTGCCGACGCCAGCTACGATTGCGTCGTCCTGTTTTTCCTGCTGCACGAGCAGCCGGAAGACGTGCGCGCCCAAACCGTGGCCCAGGCGCTGCGCGTGGTCAAACCCGGCGGCAAGGTGGTTTTCGTGGATTATCACGGTCCAAGCTGGCTCAATCCGTTCCGCTACATCATGACGGCCATCCTCAAAACCCTGGAGCCCTTCGCCATGGATTTGTGGCGTCAGGACATCACGGACTGGCTGCCCGACCGGGGGCGGGCGTTCAAGGTCGAAAAGGAAACCTTTTTCGGGGGGCTTTATCAGAAGGTAGTCGTGACCCGGCCTTGAGAATTCACAACCGCAGGAGGTCGGAGTTGAGGGATAATACCGCTACACTCAACCCAACCCAACGGAGGTTAACCGCCATGAACATCACCCCGAACGTCGGCTCGACCGACAAGATCGCCCGCATCGCGGTCGGCGCTATCCTGATCCTGCTGGCACTGTTTGGAACCATCGGCTGGTGGGGCTGGATCGGCGTGGTGCCGCTCGCCAGCGGTCTGATGAACTGGTGCCCGGCCTACACCCTGCTCGGCATCAACACCTGCCCGACCGGTAATCGGCCCGGCGCATAGCCGTTCCCGTTCGCTGTTTGATCCCGACCGGCCGCCTTGAGCGGCCGGTTTGTTTTCAGTGGCGCTTGCCTGTTGCCGGTCGGCTTGTCCGCCGTCCGTCCGGTTTGGACCGGGGGCGTCCCGCTGCTGGCTGGTAGGGATTCTCGCCGCCGCGAAATTCGACCCGAATCGGCGTGCCCCACAGGTTCAGCCGCTTGCGATAGACGCCGGCCAGATAGCGCCGGTAGGCCTCGGGCACGTGTTCGATCCGGTTGCCGTGGATGATGATCAGCGGCGGGTTCTGGCCACCCTGATGGGCGTAGCGCAGCTTGATGCTGTGACCGTGGACCAGCGGCGGCTGATGGGCGGCCAGCGCGTCTTCCAGAATCCGGGTCAGTTCCGGAGTGGACAGCTTGCGGGTGGCGGCGGCGTAGGCTTCCCGCACCGACCCCAGCAATTCCCCAACTCCAGTGCCGTGCAGGGCGGAAATGAAATGGATTTTGGCGAAATCGAGAAAGCCCAGCCGCCGGTCCAGGTCGCGCCTGACCTGGGCGCGAATGTCCGGATCGAGGCGATCCCACTTGTTGACCGCCAGCGCCAGCGCCCGGCCACTGTCCAGCACCAGGCCCAGCAAGCTGGCATCCTGCTCGCTGATGCCCTGCCGGGCATCCAGGACCAGCACGACCACATGGGCTTGCTCGATGGCTTGCAGGGCCTTGATGACGCTGAATTTCTCCACCGCCTCGCTGACCCGCGCCCGGCGGCGCACGCCGGCGGTGTCTATTAATACGTAGCGTTGGCCGTCGCGCTCGAACGGTGCGGCGATGCTGTCGCGGGTGGTGCCGGGCAGATCGCTGGCCAGCATCCGCTCCTCGCCCAGCAAACGATTGACCAGGGTGGATTTGCCGACGTTGGGCCGCCCGACCACCGCCAGCTTGATGACCCCCTCCGGTTCCTCTGGCGCGGTCTCTTCTCCCACTTCGACCGTACTCGGCAGGGCGGCGAACACCTCTTCGATCAGCGTTTCGACGCCCTGATTGTGGACGGCGGCGATGACGTGCAGGTAGTCCAGGCCGAGGGCGTGAAAATCGGCGCTGAGCAGATGCGGATCGCCATGCTCGGCCTTGTTGATCACCAGATGCACCGGCTTGCCGGCGCGGCGCAACTGGCCGGCAATTTCCTCATCGGCTACGGTCAGTCCGGCGCGCCCGTCCACCAGCAGCAACACAGCGTCGGCCTCCTCAATGGCCCGCCACGCCTGCTGCTGAACCATCCCTGCCAAACCCTCATCCTCGCCGGTCAGGCCGCCAGTATCCACCACGACATAGGGACCGGGACCGCGCTGGCCGATGCCGTACTGGCGGTCGCGGGTCAGACCGGGCAGGTCAGCGACCAGCGCGTCGCGGGTGCGGGTCAGGGAATTGAACAGAGTGGATTTGCCGACGTTGGGCCGGCCTACCAGAGCAATGACGGGCAGCATGGGGAACGTATCGTGTCGAAATGTAAAGGTGAGGCATTATGCCTGAAAGCTCTGTTGCGCGACCCCATACCCAGTACCAGGCGGCTGACCGCCCCGGGCGGCGGCTTCCTTGAAGCCGACCGGCTCCGCCAGGCGCGCCGAGGGTTCCAACCTCTTGCCTTGAACCGCCAACAGCCACATCATTGCGATGCTGGGTGAATGGCTCGGATAACGGCACATTCGACGAACGCGCTAGTGGGCTGTCAACGACGAAACGATGGGTAGGGTGGATGAGCGTAGCGAAATCCACCATCAGCGAGTCGCGAAAGGTGGATTGCGCTGCGCTGATCCACCCTACCCTGGATCAAGACCTGTCAAAATTTATGCGTCAATCCACTAGCTCTGTTCGGGCCAGCCGGACAAGACGCTCGCATCCCTTCCATCCCGGCCCTGCCGACCGGTTGCCCCGTGCGAGAGGTCAGGTCGGATTTTCACGGTCACGGATACACCACTCAGAGGCGCCATGAGTCTACCGCTGGTCGTTCTTACCCCTTTTATCGGCGCCATCCTGGTCGTCTGGGTTTCCCGGCAGGGGCGGCTGCATGCCGCCTGGATGGCCGGCGGGATCACCCTGCTAACCCTGGCCGGGCTACTGCCGCTGGCGGACGCGCCCTTCGCCGGTCAGACCGTGATCCAGCGTGTCTCCTGGATACCTGCCGTCGGTCTCGATCTCGCCTTTCGCCTGGATGGGCTGGGCCTGCTGTTCGCTCTGCTGATTCTCGGCATCGGCCTGCTGGTCGTGCTTTACGCCCGCTATTACCTGGCGGAGCAGGACAGCATGGGCCGCTTTTACGCCGGTCTGCTGCTGTTCATGGGTGCCATGCTGGGCATCGCCCTGTCCGAGAACATCATCCAACTGCTGATCTTCTGGGAATTGACCAGCCTGTCGTCGTTTCTGCTGATCAGCTACTGGCAGCACCGCGAGGACGCCCGCAACGGCGCGCGCATGGCGCTGACCGTCACCGGCGCGGGGGGGCTGGCCCTGCTCGGCGGTTTTCTCCTGCTGGGGCACATCGCCGGCAGCTACGACCTGTCCGCGATCCTGGCGGCGGGCGATCGCATCCGCGCCCATCCGCTTTATGCGCCCATGCTGGCGCTGGTGCTACTCGGGGCGTTCACCAAGTCGGCCCAGTTTCCGTTCCATTTCTGGCTGCCCAACGCCATGGCAGCGCCGACGCCGGTTTCGGCCTACCTGCACTCGGCCACGATGGTGAAGGCCGGGGTATTCCTGCTGGCGCGGCTGTTTCCAGCGCTGGCCGGCACGCCGGAATGGTCCTGGCTGGTCGGCGGGGTGGGACTGATCACCCTGCTGTGGGGGGCGTTCGTCGCCCTGTTCCAGCACGACCTCAAGGGTCTGCTGGCCTATTCCACCATCAGCCACCTGGGACTGATCACCCTGCTGTTCGGCATCGGCACGCCGCTCGCTGCCGTGGCCGGGGTGTTCCATCTCATCAATCACGCCACCTTTAAGGCTTCGCTGTTCATGGCGGCCGGCATCATCGACCACGAGACCGGCAGCCGCGACATGCGCCGCATCAACGGTCTGTGGCAATTTATGCCCTACACCGGCACGCTCGCCATCGTGGCGTCGGCCGCCATGGCGGGCGTGCCGTTGCTGAACGGCTTTCTGTCCAAGGAGATGTTTTTCGCCGAAACGGTCGGCATTGCCGCGCCATCGCGCCTTGGCTGGCTGCTGCCGGCGGCGGTCACCCTGGCCGGCGTGTTCGCTGTGGCCTACTCGCTGCGCTTTATCCACGACGTGTTTTTCAACGGTGAGCCGATTGGCCTGACCAAAACCCCGCACGAGCCGCCGCGCTGGATGAAGGTTCCGGTGGAGATTCTGGTCGCCCTCTGCCTGCTGGTAGGCATCGCGCCTGCCCTGACCGTGGAGCCGATTTTGGCCGTGGCGGTCGCCGGCGTCTTGCAGGGACCGCCGCCGGACCACGATCTGGCGATCTGGCACGGCTTCAGCCCGGCGCTGGGCATGAGCGTCATCGCCCTCGTCGGGGGCGGGCTGACGTATCTGGGGCGGAAGCCGCTGTTCGCCTTTTACGAACGCCACGAACACCGGCTGGCGGCGAAACCGCTGTACGACCGCCTGCTGGACGCCCTGTTCGCCCTGGCCGGCGCGCTGACCCGCTGGCTCGACGGCGGTTCGCTACAACGGTTACTGTTTGTGACGATCCTCGCCGCGCTGCTGCTGGGATTGGCCGGCTTCGTCGGCGCCCCGGCGCCGCTGACCGGCGCCCGCCCCCGGCTGCCGGTGGATGGCGTCAGCCTGCTGGCGGCCCTGACCCTGATCGCGGCGGCCATCGGCGCGGTTCTCCTGCACCGGCAACGGCTGGTCGCGCTGATGCTCGCGGGCGCGGTAGGGCTGGTGACCGCGCTGATTTTCATCCGGTTCTCCGCGCCCGACCTGGCCCTGACCCAGCTTGCGGTGGAGGTCGTCACGGTGGTATTGCTGCTGCTGGCGCTGTATTTTCTGCCGCAGCGCACCCCTGCCGAGTCCACTCCGCCGCAACAGGCCAGCCATATTCTTCTGGCGGTCGCGGCGGGCGGCGGCGCGGCGGCGCTGGCCTGGGCGGTGCTGACCCGGCCGTATGAAACCATCGCCGGCTATTTCCTCGCCCACAGCGTACCGGGTGGGGGTGGCGCCAACGTGGTGAACGTCATCCTGGTGGATTTTCGCGGCTACGACACCCTGGGCGAGATCACCGTGCTGGCTCTGGCGGGCCTCGGCATCTACGCCCTGCTGGATCGTCTCTACCTGCCGGGTCCGAAGCAGGACGCCGAGGGCCGCGCCTGGGACCCGGATTTGCACCCAGCCCTCCTGGCGACGCTGGCCCGCCTGCTGTTGCCGCTGGCTCTGCTCGCGGCGATTTTTCTCTTCCTGCGCGGCCACAACCTGCCCGGCGGCGGCTTCATCGCCGGCCTGGTCACGGCGGCGGCGCTGATCGTGCAATACCTGGCCAACGGCGTGGCCTGGACCCATGCCCGCCTGCCCTGGAACCTGCACGCGCTCGTCGGCCTGGGCCTGCTCGCCGCCACGCTGACCGGCCTGGCCAGCCTCGCGTTCGGCTATCCCTTGCTGACGTCCACGTTCGGTCACTGGCGCTGGCCGGTGGTCGGTGAAATCGAACTGGCTTCGGCCATGGCCTTCGATCTGGGGGTGTATCTGGTGGTGGTCGGGGCGACGCTGCTGATCCTGATCCACCTCGGTTTGATCCACCACGCCAGCCCCCCGGCAGATACGGTCCCCAGCCCCGATCCGCTGACCGTGAGCGGGGGACATCCGGCTCCGCCCAAGCGCCAGGAACAGGAGGAGGCCCGCTGATGGAAGCGTTGATGGCCCTGATCATCGGCCTGCTGACCGGCTGCGGCGTGTATCTGGTGCTGCGCGCCCGGACTTTCCCGGTCGTGCTGGGGCTGACCTTTCTGTCCTATGCGGTCAATCTGTTCCTGTTCGCCATGGGCCGCCTGACCATCGGCCAGCCGCCGGTGATCGCCGCCCAGGCGGCCGGTTATGCCGATCCCGTACCGCAGGCCCTGGTGCTGACCGCCATCGTCATCGGCTTTGCCATGACCGCTTTCGTCATCGTGCTGGCGCTCAAGGCGCGCGCCGAACTGGGCAACGACCACGTAGACGGGAAGCAGGAACCATGAACCATCTGGTCATCGCACCGGTGCTGCTGCCGCTGCTGGCGGGCATTCTGCCGCTGCTGCCGCACCATCCGACCATGCGCCAGCGCCGCCTGTTCAGCATCGCCGCCGTCGTCGCCCAACTCGGACTGGCGCTGGCGCTGATGGCGGCGGTGAGCGACGGCAAAATCCTGGTTTATACGCTGGGCCACTGGCCGGCGCCCTTCGGCATCGTACTGGTCGCGGACCGGCTGGCGGCCTGGATGCTGGTCATCACCACGCTGCTCGCCCTGTTCGCTCTGCTCGATGCGATCCGGGGCGCTGATACGGCCGGGCGGCATTTCCATATCCTGTTCCAGTTCCAGCTCTTTGGCCTGAACGGCGCTTTTCTCACCGGCGACCTGTTCAACCTGTTCGTGTTTTTCGAGGTGCTGTTGATTGCGTCCTACGGTCTGCTGCTGCACGGCGGCGGGCCGGAGCGCACGCGGGCGGGGCTGCATTTCGTGGTGGTCAACCTGGTGGGCTCCACGCTCTTCCTGTTCGCCGTGGGGACGCTGTACGGCGTGCTCGGCACGCTCAACATGGCCGACCTGGCGGTGAAAGCCGCCGCCGCGCCGCCGGAAAACGTTGCGCTGATCCGGGCGGCAGGGCTGGTGCTGTTCGGAGTATTCGCCCTCAAGGCGGCGCTGCTGCCGTTCCACCTGTGGCTGCCCGCCGCCTACGCCCACGCCAGCGCGCCGGTGGCCGCGCTGTTCGCGATCATGACCAAGGTAGGGGCCTACAGCATGCTCCGGGTCCACACCCTGATTTTCGGCGCGGGCGCCGGTCCCGCCGCCGGGTTGAGCGAACCCTGGCTGCTGCCGCTGGCCCTCGCGACCGTGATCGTCGGGATGCTGGGAGCGGTGGCCAGTACTCACCTGCGCCGGCAGGTAGCCTGGCTGGTGGTGGCGTCGGTCGGTTCGCTGCTGGCCGCCTTTGGCCTCGCCACCACTGCCGGTCTCGCCGCCGGGCTGTATTACCTGCCGCATACCACTTTTGCCACCGCCGCCCTGTTTCTGCTGGCGGACGCCATCGCCCGCCGGCGCGGTGCACTGGGCGACCGCCTCGACCCCGGTCCGGCCACCGCCAGCCCGCGCCTGTTGGGTGGTCTGTTTTTCGTCGCCGCCATGGCGGTGGCGGGCCTGCCGCCGCTGTCGGGCTTTCTCGGCAAGTTCCTGACCCTGCACGCGGCGCTCGACCATCCGCTCCTGCCCTGGATCATGGGGACGGTGCTGGCGGGCGGCCTCCTGGGCCTGATCGCGCTGGCGCGGACGGGCAGCCTGCTGTTCTACCGGGTGCTGCCGTCGGAAGCGCGCGCCGCCGAACCCTGGCCGGCGCTGGTCAGGGAAACGCTTCCGATCATCGGCCTGCTGCTGCTGGGGCTGGGGCTGACGGTCGGCGCCGGGCCGGCGCTGGATCAGGCGCGCGCCATCGCCGCGCAGATGCTGGAACCCCAAGCCTATATCCAGGCCGTCCTGAATCCGGGAGGAACGCCCTGATGCGCCGCCTGCTACCCCATCCTTTCCTCACCCCGGCCCTGGCAGTGATCTGGCTCCTCCTGGTCAACCGTGCAACGCCCGGTCAGGTCCTTCTGGGTCTGGCGCTGGGCTGGGCCATTCCCCTGTTCACTCTGCGGTTCTGGCCGGAAACGGCGCGGATGGGCCGGCCGCTGACCCTGCTGCGCTTCGTGGCCACGGTACTGTACGACATCATCGTGGCGAATCTGATGGTGGCGCGTCTCATCCTCGGCCGTCCAGAGCGATTGCGGCCCGTCTTCGTGGTCGTGCCCCTGGCCCTGACCTCGGATCTGGCCATCAGCCTGCTGGCCAACGCCATCTGCCTGACCCCGGGCACCGTATCGGCCCGCCTGGCGCCGGATCGCCGGCATTTGCTGGTCCATGCGCTGGACGCGGCCGACCCCGAGCAACTGGCGGCAGCCCTCAAGCGCCGTTATGAAGCACCCTTGCGGGAGGTCTTTGAACCATGCTGAACCTCGCCCTTTCCCTGGCGTTCGCCCTGGTGGCCGTCGCCTTCGTCCTGAGCGGCTGGCGGTTGCTGGCGGGACCCAGCGCGCCGGATCGCATCCTGGCCCTGGACACCCTGTACATCAACGCCATCGCCCTGCTCGCGCTGCTGGGCATCCACCAGTCCAGCACGCTCTATTTCGAGGCGGCGCTGCTGATCGCCCTGATGGGCTTCGTCGGCACCGTCGCTCTGTGCAAGTTCCTGTTGCGCGGCGACATCATCGAGTGACGGCCATGCTGGAAATCCTGCTTTCTCTGTTGATCCTGGCCGGCGCCGGGTTCACCTGCATCGGCGCGCTCGGCCTGGTCCGGCTGCCGGATTTCTACACCCGCCTGCACGCCCCGACCAAGGCCACCACCCTGGGCGTGGGCAGCCTGCTCGTCGCGTCCGCCCTCCACTTCAGCACGCGCGGCGCGGGCGTCAGCCTGCATGAGATCCTGGTGACGCTGTTTTTGTTTGTAACCGCGCCGGTCAGCGCGCATTTGCTGGCCAGGGCGGCGCTGCATCTCCAACTGCGCTCCCTGGCGGCATTGCCACCCGAAGCAGGACAGGCGGAGCGCGATGAAAATCCGGTTGATCATTGATAATAATCATTATTAATCAAATACTTATATTTTTAAAGCAAGTATTGTCTTCCATGCGGAGGGTCTAAACACCTGGCCCGGACTCGCCCGCTTTCGCTCTACCAACCCACCGGATTTCTGGTAGTCTTGACATTCCCTGGTTGTCCCTGCCCCCAGCGCCTGCTCCATGACCCCGATTTCCCGTACCCGCGTCAAGATTTGCGGCATCACCCGTCCCGGGGACGGCGTGACGGCGGCCGCGTTGGGCGCAGACGCCATCGGCCTGGTGTTTTATCCGCCCAGTCCCCGGTTCGTGGTCGTGGCGACCGCGCGACGGATCGTCGCGGCCCTGCCGCCGTTCGTCACCGTGGTCGGTCTGTTCATGAACGCGGAACCCGCAGCAGTCCAGACCGTGATCGCCAGCATGCCGCTCCATCTCCTGCAATTTCACGGCGATGAAACCCCCGGCTATTGCGCTCAGTTCGACCGGCCCTACCTCAAGGCGGTGCCGATGGGCGCCAGCGCGGACATACTGGACTACGAACGACGGTTCGCCACCGCGGCGGGCCTGCTGCTGGACAGCCACGGTGGCGACAAAACGGGCGGTTCCGGCCAGGGCTTCGACTGGACCCGGATTCCCGTCGAACGCCACAAGCCCCTCATCCTGGCCGGCGGGCTGCATCCCGGCAACGTCGCAGCGGCGATCCGCCAGGTCCGGCCCTATGCCGTGGATGTCAGCAGCGGGGTGGAAACCGCCAGAGGCATCAAGGATGCCGAACTGATGCGCGCATTTTTTCGAGGTGTATATGACGGTGAAAGCCCTGCGTAAGAAGGTGGATTACAGCCAGTTCCCCGACCGGGCTGGCCATTTTGGCCGCTACGGCGGCCGGTTCGTCGCCGAGACCCTGATGGAGGCGCTGCACGAACTCGACGAAGCCTGGCAGACCTATCGCACCGATCCCGAATTCCTGGCCGAACTGGATCTCGACCTGGCCCGCTACGTTGGCCGCCCCACGCCGCTCTATCACGCCGAACGCTGGAGCCGGCAGCTCGGCGGCGCGCAAATCTACCTCAAGCGCGAGGACCTCAATCACACCGGGGCGCACAAGATCAACAACACCGTCGGGCAGGCGCTGCTGGCCAAGCGGATGGGCAAGACGCGACTGATCGCCGAAACCGGCGCCGGCCAGCACGGTGTCGCCTCCGCCACCGTCGCTGCCCGGCTGGGGATGGAATGCGTGGTCTACATGGGGTCGGAGGACATCCAGCGGCAGGCGCTGAACGTCTATCGGATGCGGCTGCTGGGCGCGACCGTCCAGCCGGTCACCTCCGGCTCGCGCACGCTCAAGGACGCGCTCAACGAAGCGATGCGCGACTGGGTAACCAACGTGGATCGCACTTTTTACATGACTGCGTCGGCGGTGGCTCCAACGCCATCGGCCTGTTCCATCCATTCCTGAACGACAGCGAAGTGGCGATCTACGGCGTCGAGGCTGCGGGCGCGGGCATCGAGACGGGGCGGCACGCCGCCACCCTCTGCGCGGGCCGGCCCGGCGTGCTGCATGGCAACCGCACCTACCTGCTCAACGACCCCAACGGCCAGATCACCGAAACCCACTCGGTGTCCGCCGGACTGGACTATCCCGGCGTCGGCCCGGAACACGCCTGGCTAAAAGACATCGGTCGCGTGCAGTACGTGGCCGTCACCGACGACGAAGCGCTGCGCGGCTTCCACGACCTGACCCGCATTGAGGGCATCATCCCGGCGCTGGAAAGCAGCCACGCCCTCGCCTATGTCACCCAACTGGCCCCGACCCTGCGCCCCGACCAGCGCATCGTGGTCAACCTGTCCGGGCGTGGCGACAAGGACATCTACACCGTCGCCAAGCTGGAAGGCATTCAACTGTGAACGAGTTTCGC
>JAGTSD010000006.1 GCA_018262135.1 Pseudomonadota bacterium
CTTTGGTGGCTGCGATGCCCGTCCGGCATCGGCCCGCCGCGCGGCGGCCCCAGATCGCCGATCAGCAACCGGCCGCCGCTCGCCGCCGCCCGCCGGCCCAACCGCTCCACGAACGCAACCAGGGCCGGATGACCGTAATAACGATTCCGACTGGAGCGCATGACCTGATAGCCGTCGCCGGCCAGCGGCAGCGCCACCGCCCCGGCAATGCAACCGGCGGCGTGGGAACCGATCACCTGTGGCGGCCCGGCCAGCGGATACCCGACCGTGCTCCAACCATTGCCGGCCAAGGCCAGCAAGGGGCTCATCAGCAATGACAGGAAGAGTAGGACCCGAAGTCGGACGGTCATGGCATTTCCACCTATGCGGAGTTGATCAGCAAAGCTTAGCGAAGACGCGGGGGTTTGGGCAGTGCCGACCCTTTCGGGCAAGCTGGAAAAATAGCGGGGCGGCTATGCTGCAAATATTGCCATGCCCGAAAAGGTCCATCCCATGTTGCCCGACTATTTTGAATTTTCCCTGCCGACCCGCGTGATGTACGGAATCGGTGTCATCGATCAGTTGAACGAAGCTGTGGCGTCTTACGGTCCCCGGCGGGCGCTGCTGGTGACTGATGCGATTCTGGTTCAGGCCGGGCTGGCGGAGCGAGTGCAAGCCGGGTTCCGCCATGCCGCCATCGAGATCGTGGCGACGTTCGACCAGGTACCGCCCAATTCCACGATCAAAACCGTTGAAGACTGCGCGGCGCTGGGTCGGGAACACGGCTGCGATCTGATTATCGGCCTGGGCGGTGGCAGCGTGCTGGATACCGCCAAGGTCGCCAACATCCTGATGGTCAAGGGTGGTCGGGTGCAGGAACACATGGGCGCGTATCTGCTTGGCCAGGCTCGCCTGTTGCCGCTGTTTCTGATTCCGACCACTGCCGGTACCGGTTCGGAAGTGACCAAGGTGGCGGTGATCGCCGATCCTGACCACGACGTAAAACTGCCGTTCGCGGAAAACCAGTTCCTGCCCGATCTGGCGATTCTCGATCCCGAACTGACGCGCACCCTGCCGCCCAAACTGACCGCCATGACCGGCATGGATGCGCTGACTCACGCTATCGAAGCCTACGTGGACAAGGAATGGTCGCCGGCGTCCGATGGGCTGGCGCTGCAAGCGATTCGTCTCATCCGCGATTATCTCCTGCTGGCCTGCGCCCAGCCGGACAACATCCAGGCGCGTGGGGCAATGCTGGCGGCGAGTTGCCTGGCAGGCATCGCCTTTTCACATTCGATGGTGGGAATGGTGCACGGCATCTCCCATGCCCTGGGCGGGGTCTACCACATCCCGCACGGGCTGGCAAACGCGCTGGTGCTGCCGGAAGTGATGGACTACAACCTGGAATCCAGGCTAGACCGCTACGCTGACATCGCCGAGGCGTTGGGCATAGTGTTCCCCCGGCCAGGCGCGGCGATTGGCAACCTGCTGCGCTACGGCGGGCTGACATTCGCCGCGCCGCTGGCCAAGCCGTTGACCGGCGTGGATCGCTGGTTCCGGCGCAAGGCGGCGAAGGCGGGCATTGCGCACATCCGCACCTTGAACCGGCAACTGGCACACCTGACCGGAATGCCGCTCAACCTGCGCGATGCCGGCGTCAAGGACGGGCTGGCGAAACTGGAGCAGGTGGCGGATACCGCGATGACCGATGGGGCGATGCTTTACAACCCGCGCGAGCTGGAGCGGGAAGCGGTGGCGCGCATCGTCCGCGCCCTCTACGATACCACGGTGACGCCGCTGCCCGTATCGCCAGCGGATTTGCGGCCGGCGGGGGAAACTGCGGCAGCGCGGGAACTGCTTAACGTCTTTCCGGATACCGACACCTTCTATCGGGTTCTGGGCGGCTTTTTCGAGCGGCTGAAGACTGATCCGCAAATCGGCGGACCGCTGAAAGCTTCCGGGCTATGCGTCCAGTTCGTGTACGAGCAACCGGCAGCGGTGATGACCATTGACGCGCGGGGCGATGAGGTAAAAATTTACCGGGGCATGGAATTCAGTGGCCAGCCGGAGGTGACCATGTGCATGAGCGCCGACTTCGCTCACGCCTTCTGGCATGGCAAGGTCAACCTGGTGTCGGCGCTAACCCGCCGGCGGGTCTTCGCCAAGGGCAACGTACCCAAGACGCTGAAATTGCTGCCGATTCTCAAGCCGGCCTACGCCCTGTATCCGCAGTACCTGGCGGAAATCGGCATGGCGGACAAGATCATGCGGTGAGGGTCCACGGAAAACACGGAACACACGGAAAGGCTTCTCTTTATTCTTCCGTGCTTTCCGTGTCTTCCGTGGATAATCGTCATACCACTCCTCACAACACCGCTACTCCCGTTGCCTCCAGCATCCGGGTCAGCCGGATCAATGGCAGGCCGATCAGGCTGGTGGGGTCATCGCCTTCCAGCCGCTCGAACAGCGCAATGCCCAGCCCTTCGGACTTGAAACTGCCCGCGCAGTGATAAGGTTGCTCTCGTCGCAGATAGCCTTCGATCATTGCGGGCGTTAGTAGCCGAAACACCACCCGGAATGGCTCCACTATGACCTGACATTGGCCGCTGGCGCTGTCGAGTAGACACAGGCCGGTATAAAAGGTCACGGTCCGGCCTGAAGCGCGCTGCAATTGGGCAGCCGCCCGTTCGTAATCGCCGGGCTTGCCGATGATTTCACTCTCCAGCGCCGCCGCCTGATCCGAACCAATGATCAGTGCCGCCGGTTCGTGGCGAGCGACCGCCCTGGCCTTGAGTTCTGCCAGCCGCGCGACTAGCGCCGGCGCGTCCTCGCCGAGCTGGCGGGATTCATCGGCGTCGGGCGCTTGGGTGGAAAACGGCAGTCCCAGCCGCGCCAGAAGTTCTCGGCGAAAAGGCGAGGTGGAGGCCAGAATCAGACGGCGGCCGTCGGGGAGGGTTTCGGACATGGCAACCACGCGGCGAGGCGGTGAAAATAATGGTAATTGTGCGGAATCCGGCTTTATTTTGACAGCAATCCGGCGCGTCTATATCATCCCGCGTCTTATGCAGACCCCGTCGCTTCCCAGCAGGATTGATCCCTGGCGTCTGACCGCCGAGGGTGGGCGATTGGAAGGCGCCTTGGCGCTGGCCGCGTTGCCTCGCCTGGTCGCCGAGCTGAATCGGACCGACGGCATGGCGAGTGTGGCGCTGGTAGCGAGTGTTGACCGGCAGGGCGTCCGATTCATCAAGGGCGCCGTGCGAACCGAAGTTGAACTGGTTTGCCAGCGTTGCCTGGGACCACTACGGTTGGCGCTGGACGTGACGGTCAGCCTGGGTTTGGTTCGCAGCGAAGCTGAAGCCGACCGGTTGCCCGAGGAATACGAACCGCTGGTGGTTCCCGAGGGCATCATCCACGTCGCTGATCTGGTGGAAGACGAATTGTTGCTGGCCTTGCCGCGGATTCCCCGGCACGACGATGTGCGCGACTGCGAGGCTAATGGTTATCGGGCGCCGGACCGGGTGGAGCAGAACCAGCCCTTTGCAACCCTGGCGTCCCTGTTACGAGATTCTCAAAGGAGTCATTGAGCATGGCTGTACAAAAAAGCCGTAAGAGTCCCTCCAAACGTGGCATGCGCCGCGCCCACGACGCCCTGAGCGCGCCTACGCTGTCCACGGATCGTACTTCCGGCGAACTGCATCGCCGCCACCACGTTACCCCAAACGGCTATTATCGGGGCCGTCAGGTTATCACCACGCCGGTGGTTGACGAGAGCGAAGAAGATTAGCTTGCCGCCGCGTTTCGATCCGCCGGTCTTACCCTTCCCGCCATGACCCAGTTTCCGCCCGCATGACCCGGCCGCTTACTATCGCCCTGGATGGCATGGGCGGCGATATCGGCCCCGAGGTGGTCGTGCCCGCCGCTCTCCGCGTGCTCAAAACCACCGGCGACGCGGTGCGCCTGATCCTGGTGGGCCAGGAAGACATCCTGTTGGCCCGGCTCGATCAACTCAAGGCCAAGGGGCATCCCGGTATCGTCATCCGGCACGCCTCGCAACTGGTGAATATGGACGAATCGCCCGCGCAGGCCCTGCGCGTCAAGAAGGATTCCTCGATGCGGGTGGCGATCAACCTGGTCAAACAGGGCGAGGCCGACGCCTGCGTCAGCGCTGGCAACACCGGCGCGCTGATGGCGACCGCCCGCTTCGTGCTCAAGACCCTGCCCGGCATTGACCGTCCCGCCATCTGCACCACTTTGCCGACCTTACGCGGCCATACCCGGGTGCTGGATCTGGGGGCCAACGTGGACAGCAAGGCCGAACACCTGCTGCAATTCGCGGTCATGGGTTCGGTGCTGGCCGAGGTCAACGGGATCCAGCAACCGCGCGTGGGTTTGCTCAACATCGGCGAGGAAGACATCAAGGGCAACGAGCAGGTCAAGGACGCCGCTCGCCTGTTGACATCCAGCGATCTGAACTATATCGGATTCGTGGAAGGCGACGGCATTTACCTGGACGAAATAGACGTGGTGGTCTGCGACGGCTTCGTTGGCAACATCGCGCTCAAGAGCAGCGAGGGCGTGGCCAAACTCATCCGCCATTTCATGACCCAGGAATTCAAGCGGAACCTGCTGACCCGCCTGGCCGGACTCATCGCTCTGCCGGTATTGCGCGCCTTCAGTCGTCGGATCGATCCCCGACGTTACAACGGCGCCAGCCTGCTGGGCTTGCAAGGCATCGTGATCAAGAGCCATGGCGGCGCCGACGCCCTGGCCTTCGCCAATGCTATCCAGGTCGCGATGCTGGAAGTCGAGCAGGCGGTGCCCCGGTGCATCGATGCCCATCTGGCCGCCCTTCACGCCGAGAGACAAGCGCTTTGAATTACGCCCGAATCATTGGAACCGGCAGCTATCTGCCCGAGAAAGTGCTGACCAACGCCGATCTCGAACAGATGATCGAGACCACGGCCGAGTGGATCATCGCCCGCACCGGGGTCGAGGAGCGCCACATCGCCGCGCCGGGAGAGACTACCTGCGATCTGGCCGAGCAGGCGTCCCGCCGGGCGCTGGCAGCGGCCGGTATCGAACCGGCTGACATTGACTTGATCATCCTGGGCACTACCACCCCCGATCACGTCTTTCCCAGCGTCGCTACCCAGTTGCAGCACCGACTGGGTTGTTATGGCAGCCCCGCCTTCGACGTGCAGGCCGTATGCACCGGTTTCGTCTACGCTTTGGATATCGCCCACCGTTTCATCCGCACTGGCGCGGCACGGCGAGCGCTGGTGGTGGGAGCAGACACCTTTACCCGCATCATTGACTGGACGGATCGCGGCACCTGCATCCTGTTTGGCGACGGCGCCGGCGCGGTGGTGCTGGAAGCGGCGAACGAACCCGGTATCATTGACAGCCGGCTGGGCGCCGATGGCCGCTATAAGGAATTGCTGTGGGTGCCGGCGGGCGTGTCCAGCGGCTACGACCAAACCCGCCAGAACGCTGCCTTCGTGGAAATGCGCGGCAGCGAAGTATTCAAGGTGGCGGTGACCACGCTCAAGGACATCGCCGAACAAATTCTGGTTGCGAATAACCTGACCGTCGCCGACGTGGACTGGCTGATCCCGCATCAGGCCAACCGGCGAATTCTGTCCGCCACCGCCAAGCGGCTCGGCTTGCCGGAACAACGGATGGTGGACTGCGTGCGGATTCACGGCAACACGTCGGCGGCTTCGGTACCGCTGGCCCTGGACGTGGCGGTGCGCGACGGCCGCATCCAGCGCGGCGATACGCTGTTGCTGGAAGGCTTCGGCGGCGGCTTCACCTGGGGCGCGGTGTTGCTGAATTATTGAGCGCGAAGGAGAATTCACGATGACGATGCTGGATGGTGAAATTGCCCTGGTCACGGGGGCCAGCCGCGGCATCGGCCAGGCCATCGCCCGCGAACTGGGCCAGCGCGGCGCGACAGTGATCGGCACTGCGACCACCGAGGCCGGTGCGGAGGCGATTACCCGCGATTTGCGCGAGCGCGGTTTCAAGGGGCGCGGCCTGCGGCTGAACGTGACCGATCCTGCATCGGTAGAGGCAACGGTGAAGGCGGTGACGCAGGAATTCGGCCCGCCGGGCATCCTGGTCAACAATGCCGGCATCGCCCGGGACAACCTGCTTCTGCGGATGAAGGACGAGGAATGGGCGACGATCCTCGATACCAACCTGACCTCGGTTTACCGACTGAGCAAGGCGGTGCTGCGCGGGATGATGAAAGCCCAGCGTGGGCGTATCATCAGCATCACCTCGGTGGTGGGCGCCACCGGCAATCCGGGCCAGGCCAACTATGCGGCGGCCAAGGCGGGGATTATCGGCTTCACCAAATCGCTGGCGCGCGAAATCGGTTCGCGTAACATCACCGTCAACGCGGTCGCGCCGGGAGCCATCGCCACCGACATGACCCGGGATCTGCCGGAAGCGCAACGCCAGGCGCTGCTCGCTGGCATTCCGCTGCAACGGCTGGGCGAACCCCAGGATATCGCGAATGCCGTAGCGTTCCTGGCTTCGCCAGAAGCCGCTTACATCACGGGCGAAACCCTGCATGTCAACGGTGGGATGTATATGGCCTGAGCGCTGGCCATAGGCTGGCTTTGGAGAAAACCGCGCTGGTTATGCCGGTGGTCGGCGCGGGGTCGGAAACCACACCGGAGGTATGGCGCCGTCACCGGATTTCGTCCACCGTGAAAGGCGGGCGCGGATTGAAATAAACCACGAGGAAGCAAACCACATGACCGACATCAGCAACATTGAAGCCCGCGTCAGGAAAATCATCATCGAACAGTTGGGGGTGAAGGAGGAGCAGGTCACCAACGAGGCCTCGTTTGTCGAGGATCTCGGCGCTGACTCCCTGGATACCGTCGAACTGGTGATGGCCCTGGAAGAGGAATTCGAACTGGAAATCCCCGACGAGGACGCCGAAAAGATCACCACGGTGCAGCAGGCGATCGATTACATCGCGGCGCATCTCGGTTGAAGGTGTCCGTCCCGCGCGATTCCGAACCCGCCGCGGCTGCCTACCTGGAGTCGCGGCTTTCTTTTGTCAGCCTGGTACAGTGAGGGTGGTTCCGTGGCCAAGCGGCGAGTGGTAGTGACGGGCATGGGCATCGTGTCCCCGGTCGGCAGCACCGTGGAGACCGCCTGGACCCATATCCTGGCGGGTCGCAGCGGGATCGGACCGGTCACCGCCTTCGACGTCAGCGGTTTTCCGGTGCGGATCGGTGGCGCGGTGAAGGATTTTCAGGTCGAACAGTACCTGAATCCCAAGGAAGCCAAGAAGATGGATACCTTCATCCATTACGGCATTGGGGCGGCGGTGCAGGCGATCCGGGATGCGGGACTGGAAATCACCGAGGCGAACGCCGACCGGATCGGAACCTATATCGGTTCCGGCATCGGCGGCTTGCCGGGCATCGAGGAAGGCCATGCGGCGTTTTTGAAAGGTGGGCCACGCAGGCTGACGCCATTCTTCGTGCCGCGTAGCATCATCAACATGGTTTCGGGCAATTTGTCGGTGCTGTACGGCATCAAGGGGCCGAACCTGGCGGTGGTCACCGCTTGCACCACCGGCACGCACAGCATCGGCTTGGCAGGCCGACTGATTGTGTACGGCGACGCCGACGTCATGATCGCGGGCGGTGCGGAAATGGCCACCACGCCTACCGGACTGTGCGGCTTCGCGGCGGCGCGGGCGCTGTCTACCCGCAACGACGAGCCGGAGAAAGCCAGCCGGCCGTGGGACCAGGACCGCGATGGCTTCGTGCTCAGCGACGGTGCCGGGGTGATGGTGCTGGAAGAGTACGAACACGCCCGGCGGCGCGGCGCGCGGATTTACGCCGAACTGATCGGTTTCGGCATGAGTGGCGACGCCTATCACATGACCCTGCCCTCACCGGATGGCGACGGCGCCCGGCGAGCAATGATCCATGCCCTGCGCGACGCGCAAATCGCGCCCGAGGCAGTGGATTACATCAACGCCCACGGCACCTCCACGCCGGCGGGCGACAAGATCGAAAGCGACGCCGCCAAGGCCGTGTTCGGCGAGCACGCCTACCGGCTGGCGATGAGTTCGACCAAATCCATGACCGGCCATCTGCTGGGGGCGGCTGGCGGGGTCGAGGCGATTTTCTCGGTGCTGGCGATCCGCGACCAGGTCGCGCCGCCCACCATCAATCTGGACCAGCCGGAAGAGGGCTGCGATCTTAACTACGTGCCGCACACTGCCCAGGAGCGGCGCATTCAGGTTGTGCTGTCGAATTCCTTCGGCTTTGGCGGCACCAACGGTTCAGTGATTTTCCGCGCGCTGGATTGACGCACGCTCGCTTTCTCCGGCAACGAAGTCGGGATGAGGGTTTCGACGATGAACGATAATCCTCGCTCTCCAATAGAATCCAGACCGCCGCTCGGGTGGTTCAAACGCCTGCTGCTGGCCCTGGCGGTGCTGGCGCTGATCCTGGGCCCGGCGCTGTACATCGTTTACGCCGATTACCGCGCATTTCTCGACACGCCCCTGGGAGTTCCCGCCGGTAGCCTGACGGTGGAATTGAAACCCGGCATGGGTGTGGTCGGCCTCAGCCGGGAGATGCAACGGCAACCGGGGCTGTTGCGGTCGGCGCCGTATCTGCAAGTCTATGCCCGGTTGAATCGGCTGGCGCCCCGGCTCAAGGCTGGTGAGTACGCCCTCGCTCCGGGACTCACGCCGCGCGGTTTGCTCGACCAGATCGTAGCCGGACGGGTCATCCAGTACACGCTGACCGTGGTGGAAGGCTGGACCTTCCGGCAGTTGCGTCGGGCGCTGGCCGAGCATCCCAGGATCAAGCAGACCTTGCGGGACGCGAGCGACGCCGAGATCATGGCGCGGCTGGGCCGACCGAGCGAACTTCCCGAAGGCTGGTTTCTACCGGACACCTACCACTTTCCCACCGGTTTCACCGATGAAATGTTCCTGCGGCGGGCGATGGCGGCGATGGATCGCCAGTTACGCGACGCTTGGAGCCGTCGTTCCCCGGATTCGCCGCTGACCTATCCCTACCAGGCGTTGATTCTGGCCTCGATCATAGAGAAGGAAACGGCGCTGCCGGCGGAACGGCCAGAGGTAGCCGGCGTATTTGTGCGGCGCTTGCGGCGCGGCATCGCGTTGCAGACCGATCCAACCGTGATCTACGGCCTGGGCGAGGCGTTCGATGGCAACCTGCGCCGCGCTGATCTGACCCACGACAATCCCTATAACACCTACACCCACAAGGGCCTGCCGCCGACGCCCATCGCTCTGCCCAGCGCGGGCGCGCTGGCCGCCGCCGTCAATCCGGCTCCTGGCGATACGCTGTATTTCGTGGCGACGGGCTGGGGCGGCCACGTCTTTTCCCGGACGCTTGACGAACATAACCGGGCGGTCAGACAGTATCAATTGCGCAAGAAGGACTAGCAGCATGGCATCAGGCTGTTTCGTCACTGTCGAGGGCGGCGAGGGCGCCGGCAAAACCACCCAGCTTGCGTTCATGCGCGCGTATCTGGAACAGGCGGGCCGTCGAGTGACGCCGACTCGCGAACCGGGCGGCACCCCGCTGGGCGAGGAAATTCGCGCCCTGCTCCTCGGCCATCGCCACGATGGCATGGCGCTGGCTACCGAGACGCTGCTGATGTTCGCCGCCCGCGCCGAGCATCTGGAGCGGGTGATCCGGCCGGCGCTGGCCACCGGTCATTGGGTGCTGTGCGACCGGTTTACCGATGCTACCTACGCTTATCAGGGTGGCGGACGGGGTTTGCCGGCGCAACGGATTGCGATCCTGGAGGACTGGGCGCAGGGTACATTGCGGCCCGATTTAACGCTGGTGTTTGACTTGCCCGTCGAGATGGGTCTGGAACGGGTTGGCCGGCGCGGCGCGGCGGATCGCTTTGAGCGGGAGGAAAAGGCTTTTTTCGAGCGAATCCGCGCGGTTTATCTGGACCGGGCGCGGCGCCATCCCGACCGTTACCGGATTGTGAACGCCGACCGTCCGGTCGAAGCGGTGCGGGCCGAGGTCGAGACCATTCTCGCCGGCTGGTTGGAGCGGTGCTGATGGATGATGACCGCCTGCCCTGGCATCGGGATCCCTGGCGCCGGATTCAACAGCGCCGCGCTGCCGGACGCCTGCCGCACGCTTTGTTGTTGTCCGGCCCGGCGGGACTGGGCAAGGGGCTGTTCGCCCGCGGGCTGGCGCGGGCGCTGCTCTGCGAACGTCCCGACGCCGGCGGCGAGGCTTGCGGCCAGTGTCGGAGTTGTCGGCTGTTCCGGGCCGGCAGTCATCCCGACTACAGCGTCGTGCAACCGGAAGAGGACGGCAGGATCATCAAGGTGGATCAAATCCGTGCTCTTTGCGCGTTCCTCGGCTACACCGCTCAGTACGGCGGCTACAAGATCGCGTTGCTGGAACCGGCCGACCGGCTGAACGTCAATGCGGCCAACAGCCTGCTGAAAACGTTGGAGGAACCGCCGGGTAACAGCCTCTTACTGCTGGTGACCGCCCAGCCGGCACGGTTGCCGGCCACGGTGCGCAGCCGTTGTCAGAAGATCGGGTTCGACCCGCCGGCCATGGTGGCCGCAGTTCCCTGGCTGGCCGCGCGTGTCCAGCCTGGGATCGAGCCAGAGACCCTGTTGGAAGTTGCAGGCGGCGCTCCACTCGCCGCACTGGCCCAGGCCGATAGTGAGCGCTGGCATCGTCGCCGAGAACTGTTCGAACGTTACGAACAGGTGCTGGCCGGCCGAGCTGACCCGATTCGGGCGGCGGAAAGCTGGACGCGGGGCGATCTGGCCGAGAATCTGCGCTGGCTCATTGGTTGGCACACTGACCTGATTCGGCTTAAGATGAATTCCGAACCCCCTCGCCTGAGCAACCCCGATCTGCGTCCCGCGTTACAGCGCTGGGCTGACCAGCAAACGCCGCGCGCCCTGTTCGAACGATTGGATGCGGCGGTTCAGCTACACGCGCTCTGCACGACCACCCAAGTCAATGCGCCCCTGCTGCTGGAGGCGTTTCTCGGCGATGCAGTCGGTTGATTTCTGATTTTGCAAGGTTGAACGACATGGCAGCTCCACGACAAGGCGTCATTTCCCTGTCCATCAAGGACAAGGCAATGCTGCATTCCAACTACATGCCTTTTGTCAAGGGTGGCGGCATTTTCATTCCGACCGAAAAAACCTTCGAACTGGGCGATGAAGTATTTTTACTGCTGACTGTTCTGGATGATCCGGAACGGTTCGCCATCACGGGCAAGGTAGTCTGGATCAATTACCGAACTACGCCCGGTGGCCGGCAGATGGGGGTCGGCATTCAGTTTGGCGGCGTGGAAGGCGCCAACCTCCAGAAAATCATTGAAGCTCAACTGGCCGGTTACATCCGCGCCGAACAGCCGACCAACACGATGTAGGCGCGGGTGGACGATGCTGGCTGACTCCCACTGTCACCTGGACCGACTCGATCTGACGCTCTTCGGCGGCGATTTGGCAGGTGTACTGGACGCCGCCGCAGCGAACGACGTGACACGGCTATTGAGCGTAGCGACAGATTTGGAAAGCTGGCCGGCACTGGCCCGGATGACCGAGCCTTATCCCCAAGTTGCCCTGACGGTGGGGGTACATCCCAGCGAGGATGGCGGCCGCGCGCCAACCGTTGCGGAACTGGCGGCGCTGGGCCGCGAACCACGGGTGGTGGCCGTCGGTGAAACCGGGCTGGATTACTACTATGGAGCCGACAGCATCGCCCGCCAGCAGGACTGGTTCCGCATCCATATTGCCGCCGCCCGGGAATTGGGCAAGCCGCTGATCGTCCACAACCGCGATGCTGGCGACGATACCCTGCGGATTCTGGCGGAGGAAGGTGCGGCCGAGGTGGGTGGGGTATTGCACTGCTTCACCGAGGACTGGGCCATGGCGGAACGGGCCTTGGAACTGAATTTTCACATCTCCTTTTCCGGCATCGTGACTTTCAAGAACGCCAAGTCTATTCAGGACGCGGCTCGTCGGTTGCCCGCCGACCGGTTGCTGGTGGAAACCGATTCGCCTTATCTGGCACCGGTTCCCCACCGGGGCAAGCCCAATCATCCGGCCTGGGTGCGGCATGTGGCGGAATTTGTCGCCCGGTTGCGCGGCGAGCCGCTCGAACAGGTAGCGGCGGTCACGACCATGAATTATTTGCGTTTGTTCAGCCCCTCACCCCCTGCCCCGCTCCCACCTGCGGGCGAAGGGAATCAATGGGAGGCGGCATGAATCACGCGGACATGCGCGACCGGATTCGCCGTTGCCTGCACTCGACCCACCAGGTGGAAACCATCACCGGCGATCACGCGGTAGCTGGTATGGCAGCCGAGGAGCGGACCCTGACCCCGGCGGCGGTGCTGGTGCCGCTGGTCGAGCGGCCGGAGGGCTACACGGTGCTGTTGACCCAGCGCACCGCCCATCTCGAGCACCATGCCGGCCAGATCAGCTTTCCCGGTGGCCGGGCCGAGGAAGAGGATGCCAATCCGGTCGAGACCGCGTTGCGCGAGGCGGAAGAGGAAATCGGGTTACACCGCCGGCACGTGGTGGAAATCGCCGGCTTTCTCGATTTGTATCAGACTATAACAGGGTTTCTGGTGACGCCGGTGGTGGGATTCGTGACGCCGCCGTTTGAGTTGACCCTGGATGAATTCGAGGTCGCCGAGGCGTTCGAGGTGCCGCTGGAATTCATCCTCGATCCAGGCCATCACGAGCATCACAGCATGTTCTACAAGGGCCAGCAGCGGCGTTATTACGTGATTCCCTACGAGGACCGCTTCATCTGGGGCGCGACCGCCGCCATGCTGGTCAACTTCGCCCGGCGACTAACCGGAAAACCGCTGTCGCCCTGAATCCTGGGCATCGCTGGCCGCGCCCCGGTGGTAGACGAATTGCCGCAGCAGGAATTCCTCATCTCGTGGCGTCAGGTCGAATCGCAGGCTGGCCTGCTCGACCGTTTTAAGGGTGCAATGCCCCTGTTCGGCGAGCCATTCGAAGGCGTAGCGCAGCGCCTCGCCGTCGGGGATGATGGGTTTCAACATGGTGATGGCCTCTCTGTTTTTCTGAGCGCTATTTCTATAGACCACCAGCTTTTCCAAAAAACCTGGATGAGCCATTATTTTGACCCCAGCATGGGTGCCCAGAAAGCTAACGCTGTCCTATCACCGCATCATTAAACGAGTTTCTGACGATCGGCAAGCTCTTTGAGTCCAGGCAGGTCTGAGTGAGCCCTGCCACCTTGGCAGCCACACAAAGCAAGACCACAAGACGATCCTGCCGCGCCCATCTACTGGGCTATGTATGCCAGTATGTGGGCGAATAACCCAGCTCGAGGAATCCACCATGGCCCAACTGGAAGAAATCAAGGCCGGCGCCCAGATCAAGGGTTTGACGCCCAGCGGGACCGCTAAGGTGGTCAATCTGGAATGGTTCGGCGATCAGGCCATCAAAGTCACCTTCGAGGATGCCACCGGAAAAGCCGGCCAGCGTCTGGTGTTTCGCAACGAGGAGCCGACCCTGGAAGTGGTTCGGGCTGGCCGTCCCTGGTCGTTCGATGGCGATGGCCACTTGCTGCGCCTGGCCTCGGAAGCCTACCGCATTCGGCTCGCTTATCTCTTCGATCCCTATCTCGCCATTCACACCTCCCAGGTAGAGCCGCTGCCACACCAGATCACAGCGGTCTATGGCGAAATGCTGGCCCGGCAACCCCTGCGCTTCCTGCTGGCCGACGATCCCGGCGCCGGCAAGACCATCATGGCGGGATTGCTGATCAAGGAACTGTTGATTCGGGGGGATTTGGAACGGTGTTTGATCGTCACCCCCGGCAATCTGGTCGAGCAGTGGCAGGATGAACTGGCCCAGAAGTTTGGCTTGACCTTCACCATTCTGACCCGCGATCAGATCGAAGCGTCCCGTACCGGCAATCCGTTCGCCGAACAATCGCTGCTCATCGCCCGGCTGGATATGCTCAGTCGTAATCCGGATCTCCAGGAGAAATTCAAGGCGGGACCCGAGTGGGATTTGGTGATTTGCGATGAAGCGCATCGTTTATCGGCTTCGTTCTTCGGTGGGGAGGTGAAATTCACCCAGCGGTATCGCCTGGGCCAAACGGTCGGGAGCCACTGTCGGCATTTCCTGTTGCTGACCGCGACCCCCCACAACGGCAAGGAAGCGGATTTTCAACTCTTTTTGGCCCTGCTGGATGGCGACCGCTTTGAGGGCCGCTTCCGCGATGGCGTGCATCAAGCGGATTCGAGCGATCTGATGCGGCGCCTGACCAAGGAGGAGTTGCTCAAGTTCGATGGCCGGCCGCTGTTTCCCGAGCGCCGGGCCTACACCGTGACCTACCACCTGTCGGACCCGGAAGCGGCGCTGTATACAGCGGTGACCACTTACGTGCGCGAGGAAATGAATCGCGTGGAGCGCTTTGCCGGCAACGACGACCAGCGCAAGCAAAACGTCGGCTTTGCCCTGCAATCGCTGCAACGG
>JAGTSD010000133.1 GCA_018262135.1 Pseudomonadota bacterium
GGTCCGGCACGGCAAGGAAGTGCTCGGCGTGACGCCGGAGGTCGTGCAGGCGTTGCAGGCCTACGACTGGCCGGGCAATATCCGCGAACTGGAAAATATTATCGAGCGTGGCGTGATCCTGGCTCATCATCACGGCAGGATCGAACTGGCCGACCTGTTTCCCTCCATCACGCTCGCTCCAGCCTCCGAACCCGCCGTCCCGGTTCTCGCCGCCCCGCCGCGCACCCTGGAAGAAACGGTCAATTTGCTGCTGGACCGCAACACTTCGCGGGAAGAGTTGGAGAGAATCGCCTGCTGGATGCCGCCGCCACCCGCAGCCGCGGCAACCTCAGTTCCGCTGCCCGCCTGCTGGGGATGACTCGCCCGCAATTAGCCTACCCTTGAAGAAAAAGTAAACCCCCGGGCGCCAGACTCAAAGATGCGCCTGACGCCGGGGGTACGGTCCAGGCCGCGCTTCATGGCGATACTCGCGATGAAGCGCGGCGAGAGTGCGCGCCGGTCAGGCTATCGCCAGACGTTCGACCAGGTAGCGCTCACAACCTTTCAACGTCGACAATTTCGGATAGTCGAAGTCGAAAATGGTCACATTGGCCTCTTTTTCCAGGCTCATCATGAGCCGCAAAAAATCGATGGAGTCCAGTTCGATCTGATCGTGAAAACTGATGTCGGGATTGATCGCCTGGGTATCGGTGTTCGGCGCGACATCGCTCAGTACGCGGAGGATCATCTCGCGAATTTGCTCTTGGCTCATGGCGTTCATCAGAAAATTTCCTTGTCAAAACAAAGTTAAGCTCAAATCCTATCATCACGTTATGGTCGGCATGTTGCGCCGCAACATGAGTCTGACATCGTAACTTGCGAAAATCAAGCGATTTTCGTGCCGATATCAAGGATGGGTTTCGAACATCACTCTATTGACAGGCATTAGAATAAACCAACTAACTTTTTATAAGTTTTGCGCTTCATCGGTTTCCAGCGCCGACAGATCGCCCAGCGGCAGGCCCAGCTCCCGAGCCCGCAACAGGCGGCGCATGATCTTGCCGCTGCGCGTCTTGGGCAAATCTACCGCAAACTCCAGTTCGCGCGGGGCTACCGCCGGCCCCAGCCGGGTGCGGGCGAAGCCGATCAGTTCCTTGCGCAGCGCGTCGCCGGGCGCGTAACCGGGCTTGAGCGTCACAAACACCTTGATGATCTGGCCGGCAAACGCATCCGGCTTGCCGATCATGCCAGCCTCGGCCACCGCCGGATGCTCCAGCAGTACGCTCTCGATCTCAAACGGCCCGATCAAATGGCCGGCGGTCTTGATGACGTCGTCGGCGCGACCCAGGAACCAGTAATAACCGTCCACGTCGCGGGTGGCCAGATCGCCGGTCAGATACCAACCGGCGGCGAAGCACTGCCGGTAGCGTTCCTCGTCGTCCAGATAGCCGCGAAACAGCGACGGCCAGCCGACCCGCAGCGCCAGTTCGCCTTCCGCGCCTGGTTCGAGCAGGTCTAAGCCGCCCTCCGACCGCCGCCGGACGATGGCGGCCTCGATGCCGGGCAACGACCGTCCCATCGAACCGGGACGGATGTCCTGAGTGCGGGTGTTGGCGATCATGATGGCGCCGGTTTCGGTCTGCCACCAGGTATCGTGAAAGGGCTGGCCCAGGGTTTCCAGGCCCCAGACCACGCCTTCGGGATGCAGCGGCTCGCCGACGCTGGCGGCGAAGCGCAGCGCGCTGAGATCGCGCCCCCGGGCTAGGTCACCTCCAGCCTTCATCAACATGCGGATCGCCGTCGGCGCGGTGTACCAGACGTTCACCCGCTCCTGTTCGAGGATGGCGTACCAGCGGCTGGCATCGAATTCGGCTTCATCTACCACCAGGGTCGCGCCGTTCGCCAGTGGGGCGATGATGCCGTAGGACACGCCGGTAACCCAGCCCGGATCGGCGGTGCACCAATAAACGTCGCCGGGTCGCAGATCGAGCACCGACCGGCCGGTCAGGCGGTGGGCGACCACCGCCTCGTGAACGTGGATCGCGCCCTTGGGCGAGCCGGTGGTGCCGCTGGTGAAATGCAGCAGTGCCCAGTCCTCCGGAGCAGTGAAGGGGATGGCGAACTGGTCGGCTTCCGCTTCCAGCAGAGCGTGGAACGAGCCGGCGCCCGGTTCCACGCCGCCGCCGTCAGTCAGTAGCACATGCTCCAGATCCGGCAGCGCGCTGCGTTGAGCGCGCACCTTGCGCTCGTACAGGAGCGTAGTGGTGACCAGTACCCGCGCCCGGCTCTTGGCCAGCCGCACCCGTACCGGCTCGGGGCCGAAGGCGGAAAACAGCGGGCAGAACACCGCGCCGGTCTTCAGCGCGCCCAAGGCCGCGACGTACAGTTCGGGAATCCGCCCGGCCAACACGCAGACTCGGTCGCCCCGACCGACGCCCAGCCGATTCAGCCCATTGGCAAAACGGTTGCTCGACCGGGCCAGTTCGGCATAGCTGAACTCGCGCCGCTCGCCATTTTTACCCAGCCAGCGCAGGGCGATCGCGTCGCCCCGGCCCGCCCGGAGCTGCCGGTCCACTGCTTCGTAGGCGATGTTCAGGCCGCCCCCGGGCAAGCCCTCCAGTTCGGCCCGAGCTGTCTCCCAGGAGAAATTGGCCCGCCCGGTTTCGTAATCCGCGAAATTTGGCGCCGGTTCACCCGGTTGCGGGGTCTTGCGTATCGTCGTCCAAGTCATGCCGGTTCCTCGCGTTCAGTCATCGTCGTCGGGAAGCATTATTGTTAGGGAAAAACCGGATGATCGCTACCGTCATGCCACCGGTCACCCCGCCATGGTCAAATCGGGTTACCATTGCGTACTCAGACTCAACCCCGCCGGCCGATCCGGACGGTCTTCCTCGCGCGAGAAGCACCTCATGACCATTCGCAATCTCGAATACCTGTTCAAGCCCCGCTCCATTGCAGTCATCGGTCGCGGTAAAGCCGCCGGCGGTCCCGACGCCACCCTGGAGTTCAACCTGATCGAAGGCGGTTTCAAGGGGCCGGTGATGCCGGTCAATCCGGACCACCGGTCCATTTCGGGCGTATTGGCCTACAAGGATATCGCCAGCCTGCCGGTCACCCCGGATCTGGCGATCCTGACCACCCCGCTCGATGAGGCTCCGACCCTGATCGGCGAGTTGGGCGCGCGTGGGACCCGGGCGGCGCTACTGCTCAGCCGGGAAGTCTTGCAAGACCATCGCGGCGTCAAGCCGGCACTGCTGAGCCAGGAAATGCTGCGCAAATATCCGGACGAGGGCGAATCCCTGAAGCAGAAGATCCTGGAAGCGGCCAAGCCCTATCTGCTGCGCCTCATCGGGCCGGATCACCTGGGTTATTCGGCGCCGTTGGCCAACTTGAACGCCAGTCTGAGCGCGACCCGGCCGCTGCCGGGCCATATCGCGCTGCTGTGCCAGTCCGCCGCGATCACGCGCAGCGTAATTGACTGGGCCACCGACCGCGGCATCGGCTTCTCGCATGTGATCTCGGTGGGCATGCGCTGGGACGTGGATCTGGGCGACCTCATTGATTACCTGCTGCGGGATAGCAGTACCCGTGCCATCCTGATGTACATGGAAAACACCCGCAACCGGCGCAAGTTTGTATCCGCCGCTCGCGCCGCCGCCCGGGTCAAGCCCGTGATCGTCCTCAAGCCGCGCGACTTCCGGGCTGGAGCGGTCGAGGATTCGGTGTACGATGCAGTCTTCCAGCGGGCCGGCATCCTGCGGGTGAACAATATTGAGCAACTGTTCACCGCCGCCGAGACCCTGGCCACCGCCAAGCCCGTGTACAGCAACCGGCTGACGATTATCAGCAACAGTTACAGCCTGGCGCTGCTGACCAGCGATACTCTGCTGCGGCATGGCGGCCGTCTGGCCGAAATCAGCGACGCCACGCGCGAGCAGTTGGCGCGCGCCTGCCGGCCTGGTTATCCGATCGAGAATCCGGTAGATCTGGGCGACACCGCCGGTCCCGATGAGTACGCCAAGGCGCTGGATCTGCTGTTGCAGGAGCCGGGGGCTGACTGCGTGCTGGTGGTTCATGCGCCGGCCTCGGTCAACCGGTCGGAGGAATGCGCCCGGGCGGTGGTCGAGCGGGGCAAGAGCCGGCGGATGATTATGACCTGCTGGGTCGGCGAGGCGTCGGTGGAGCAGGCCCGCGACCGGTTCAAGGATGCCCACATTCCGACCTATCAGGCGCCCGGCGAGGCGGTAGAAGCGTTCATGCGGCTGGCGCAGCATCGGCGCAATCAGGAACTGCTGATCGAGACCCCGCCCTCGATCCCGGAAGAGTTCACCCCCGATCCCGAGTCCGCCCGCCGCACCATCCAGATTGCCCTGACCGCCGGCCGTCTCCGGCTGAACGCCTACGAAACCAGCCTGGTGTTGAACGCCTACCAAATCCAGACGGCGCCGCTCCATTTCGCCTCGACGCCGGAAGCGGCTTCCGATATCGCCCTGGAATTGCGCGAGCCGGTGGCGCTCAAGATTCTCTCGCCCGACATCGTCAACAAATCCGAGGTCGGCGGTGTGACCTTCGGCCTGAAGAATCCGCTGGAGGTGCTGGTGGCCGCCACCAGCATGTTGGAACGGGTGCGCGAGTTCGCGCCCGAGGCGGTGATCGATGGCTTCGCGGTGCAGCCGATGCAATCCCGGCATGGCGCCTACGAACTGATGATCGGGGTGCGCACCGGCCAGCGGTTCGGGCCGGTGATCTTCTTCGGCCAGGGCGGCACCGAGGCCGAGGTGATCGACGACATCGCCTACGCGCTGCCGCCGTTGAACATGCAACTGGCGCGCGATCTGATGTCGCGCACCCGCCTGTACCGCCAGCTCAGCACCAATCGGGGCCGGCCGGTGGATCTGGACGACATCGCCCTGACCCTGATCAAGGTCTCGCAAATGGTGGTCGACCTGGCCGAAGTGATCGAGATGGACATCAATCCGATCTGGGTCTACTCCGATCGCATGCTATCGCTGGACGCCAACATCCGGATCGAGCCCAGTACGGAGCCAGCGGTGCAGCGGCTGGCGATTTCGCCCTATCCAAAGGAACTGGAGAAGCGCTACGATCTGCCGGATGGCCGCGCCTTCCTGATGCGGCCGATCCTGCCCGAGGACGAGCCGGAGTTGCGGGAACTGGTCAAACGCATTCCTCCCGAGGACGTGCGGATGCGGTTTTTCCAGCCGTTGCGCGAACTGCCGCACGAAATGGCCGCCCGGCTGACCCAGCTCGATTACGAACGGGAGATGGCGTTCATCGTCACCGAACCCGACTGCCTGCCCGGCAAGGGTAAAATCTGGGGAGTGGTGCGCTGCAACGCCGACCCGGACATCGAGAAGGCCGAGTATTCGATTCTGGTGGACCGGAACATGACCGGACTGGGGCTGGGGCCGATGCTGATGCGCTACATCATCGAGTACGCCAAGAACCACGGCATCAAGGAACTCTACGGCGAGGTGTTGCGGGAGAACGAGCCGATGTTGCGGCTCAACCGCGCCTTCCAATTCAATATCCACGCCACGCAGGATGACCCCGGCGTGTTGCATGTAAGCTTGCCGCTGGGTTGAAGGGTCGAACGGCCTGGAGTCGCGTGGGATGGCCGACCCCCGCGTCCTGGCGACCGGTGTCCTGCTCGCCGGCGGCCGCG